>NZ_JAWOVM010000005.1:0-123052 GCF_033339895.1 Vibrio sp. 1751 | reverse complement strand
TTTATTCATATTGATGGTACGCACGGAGAAATCTATCGTGAGCTTGTAGACATTAAAGAAAACCCGGATCAAAGGCCATTGAATGAGCATTCAATGGAATGTTTAACAACATTTAGTGATTACATGGATTACCCACTTAAACATTTCTTCGTAGGTACTGGCGACTTGGCTGATAAATTAGAGGTCACCATTAAAGAGCAAGAAGTGGATCTTCTGATTTGTGGCCACCACCAAGATTTCTGGAGCAAGATTATTTCTTACTCGAGACACTTAATTAACAAGTCACCGGTGGATATTCTAGTCGTCCCTATTCATGATTAGTAAAACGTAACGCTTCCCAAAACCACCAATTTATTTGGTGGTTTTTTATTGATATTGAAACAGCTTAAACAGTTTTCCAAACTAGCTTGGCGATCATTTATGAGTTACATTTTCTAACCAACCCGCGCTCCTACTGGGCATGGTTATTTAGATAGCAAGGATCCCTATGGCAAATAAAAAAGTACTCATTCTCTTTGCTCATCCTTCCCAGCATCGTTCAGAAGTGAATACTCCACTTTTCAAAGAAGCTCAAAAAATTGAAGGCGTGACATGTGTTGATCTCTATGGCGAATACCCTCGTTTCGATATTAATATCGACCGTGAGCAGCAACGCTTACGTGAGCATGACGTGGTGATTTTCCAATTTCCACTATATTGGTATTCAACGCCTGCGATTTTAAAAGAGTGGCAAGATCTGGTTTTGGAATATGGCTTTGCTTACGGTACAGATGGCACAGCACTGCAAGGTAAGACCATGCTTTGTGTGCTGTCTGCAGGGGGTAAAGAAGAAGCTTATAAGGCAGAGGGCTACAACCACTTTACGATTCGTCAACTGCTTGCGCCTATTGAACAAATGTCCGCACTGACCGGCATGAACTACATTGCCCCTCTCGCGATGTTTGGCGCACGTACAGCAGATGAAGAAGGGCGAATCCCTCGTCATGTCGAGCGGTACAAGAGCCTGCTAACAGCTTTAGTCGAAGATAGGTTGGATGTTGAAGCTGCGGCGTCATTAATCAAGCTTAACAGCGCATTGCCAGAGCTCATTAAGGAGGCTTCATGACAGGGATATTCTTACAAGCCTTCGTATATTTGATTGCTGCTGTAATTGCAGTCCCACTTGCTAAGCGTTTGGGACTTGGGTCCGTTTTAGGCTATCTCATCGCAGGTGTGGTCATTGGCCCAATTATCGGTTTAGTCGGTGAAGAAACAACAACAATCCAGCACTTTGCCGAGTTTGGCGTGGTGATGATGCTGTTTCTCGTTGGCTTAGAGCTCGAACCCAAAATGTTGTGGGCGATGCGCAATCGCTTAATGGGCTTAGGAGGTCTGCAAGTCGGCGGTACCGTCGCGGCGATTATGGGTATTGCCTTGTATTTTGACCAGCCTTGGACCATAGCCTTAGCCATAGGTTTGATCTTCGCCCTCTCTTCTACTGCGATTGTTTTGCAAACTTTTAGCGAAAAAGGATTAACGAAGACGGAAGGTGGACAAAACGCTTTCTCCGTGTTGCTTTTTCAAGATATTGCAGTGATACCAATGTTGGCGTTCATTCCTCTATTGGCCTTACCTGAATTAATTGAACAGGCACAGTCCGCGGCTCAAACAGCCGCAGCGCACCATGAAGAATTAAGCCTCGTTGCGGGGTTGCCCGGCTGGGCATACGGCATCGTAATCACAGCATCGATTGCAATCGTCGTCGTTGGTGGACACTTTTTAAGTCGACCTCTGCTCAATTATGTGGCTAGCTCTGGTTTGCGAGAAATCTTTACCGCAACTGCACTCATGCTGGTCATTGGTATCGCTGCACTGATGAGTTTAGTGGGCTTATCTCCTGCCTTAGGAACCTTCTTGGCTGGCGTTGTATTGGCGAACAGTGAATTCCGCCACGAGTTAGAATCCAATATCGAACCATTTAAAGGCCTATTGTTAGGTCTGTTCTTTATTACCGTTGGCGCAGGGATCAACTTCTCGGTCCTTTTTGGTGATTTCTGGTTGGTCATGGCATTGACCATTGGCGTGATGGTTTTGAAAGCCTTGGTGCTGTTTATTCTTGCACTGATATTTAGGGTGAAAGGCAGCAACCGCTGGCTGTTTACCCTAAGCTTGGCTCAAGCAGGTGAATTCGGCTTTGTGCTTCTAAGCTTTTCAGTGCAAAACCACGTCATCCCATTTGAACTTTCACAAACTCTTGCGTTAGTGGTTGCGATTTCGATGTTCCTGACACCAGGTTTGTTTATTCTGTTTGATAGAGTGATTCTGCCGCGCTTTGAAAGCCAGTCAAATGAACGCGAAAGCGATACGATTGAGGAAACAGGCACGGTGATCATCGCCGGCATCGGCCGCTTTGGACAAATAGTGAATCGCCTATTGGTATCAAACGGCGTGACTACCGTGGTACTTGACCATCAATCTGACCAAGTCGATAACATGCGCCAGATTGGCACTCGCGCCTATTTTGGCGACGCGACTCGACCAGATATGCTACATACAGCCGGCATTGAGCACGCCGCTGCGTTGGTTGTGGCGATTGATAACCAAGAATCGAGTGTAGAACTGGTGAAGTACGTTAAGCACACGTACCCAAAAGTAACAGTGATTGCACGTGCCTTTGACCGTGGACATGGCTATCTTTTGCGTCAAGCGGGGGCTGATATTATTGAATCAGAGACCTACCATTCTGCATTGGAGATGGGCGGTCACACAATGAAAGCCCTTGGCATTCACCCCTTCTTTGTTGAACAGCAGAAGGCGACATATAAGCGTGTTGAAGCACGTAAGTCAGAAATACTCTACAAAGCTTGGGAAGATGATTCTGAAGGTGAACGCTATGACAACAATTTCCGACAACTGTTTATTCAGTTAGAGGAGAAAATGGCGGAAGAGATGCAAAAAGATCGTCATGACAAACTATCGCGGTCAGAACGTGGTTGGACACCGCCACCTAAAGGTTACGCCGATGACTTTAATGAAGATAACGTCCAAGAGCTAACACCACCAAGAGAAGAGCCTATCCAACGATAACGCACTCCATATTAAAAACCTCCCGCTTGGGAGGTTTATATTTTTTCAGTACAGAGCCACACGCCGTGCAGGATAAAATGATCTTCTCGATATTACATAAGATCATTCATTAAAATCTCATACTCTTCGTTTGCTTCTTCCACTAAATGAGAAAGCTCTAACGCATCAGTAACTGCAAGATTGAACTGCCACGGAGTTGTGTCTTCTTTACCACAGATTCGAGTTTCACACCCACGACTCTCAAAAGACAAATCATCAAACTCTGTGGTGTGGCGCTCTTGAAGTTCAACAATCTCAACTTCTAATTTACCGACAGGATTGACTTTAACGTGGGCATGTAACTCCGAACTGTTAGACAAACAATAATCTCTATGAACCGCAATCATGGCCGCCTCCTTGGTCTGCCAACTGACAACTCAACATTGAGTGTAGACGAGGGATTTTGAACGTGGCGTGAAATAATAATGAAGATTGATCTGTCTCATTAGAACAGACAACTGTTGTCATGAAGGCATGAGCCAGTATGAATCTCATCTGATTTAAATTGTTCTGAGATCGTAATAGTTGGCATTTACTGAGACTTTCCCTATTATCGAAACAAAATTACTGTGGTCATTCTTTAGAGGTCAGTATGGAGCTTGAAGCCGTTGCTAAAGCACTAAAAGAGTTAGGGCATCCGACTCGTTTAAGTATTTACAAAGAAGTCGTCAAAGCGGGATACAAAGGTATCGCGGTAGGCGGCGTACAAGAAAAGCTTGGCATTCCAGCATCCACTCTCTCTCATCATATCTCGAGCCTTGCTTCAGCTGGTCTTCTCACCCAGCGCCGAGAGGGTAGAACCCTTTTTTGTGTTGCAGAATATCAGTGCTTAGATGACGTAATTGTTTTTTTAAAAGCAGAATGTTGCGTTAACGAGTGCTCATAAATTTCTAGCAAAAACGAGAGAGTTTGAGTTTCTATTGAACTTCAGCAGAACGTGAATGACGATGAAAAACATACACACCGAAGTTGCTAAGCTCGGTGTGTACATCTTCTAGTTCGCGACAAGTAACATCGACGACTTAGATGGTACGATTAACTTACCGTCAGTTGGAATGATTTGTTCTGTCATCAAATCAACCCAATTGCCATCCGTTTTTAATGTCAAAGACTGTTGACGCTGTGATTTATTAAGCACCACAATACCTTTGTCACCTCGCTTAAGTACGAGCATGTCATCGTTACCTTCAAGAACACTCATCGGCTCGCCATGCGTCATATTATGGAACTGGATCATTTTTGCCATTCTCGGGTCGCTCCATGCACCTTGCCACCTTGGCTGACCATTTTTACCTTTAATACCGCTGGTGTTTAAGTCGGTATAAATCAACGGCACACCGCCATCTCGGCCTAGAATATAGGCATAAGCTAACCATTCGTTTTCCTCGTCCATGATGAGATCAAGAAAGACATCATTGTTAGGAATATCATGTGTGATAGCAAATGTAATCGCACGACCGGGGGACAAAGCCTGACCAAAACAATAGGGATCAATCAGAGACTTGAAGCTGCCCTTTGTAGCAAACGCCTTAAACATGGTTGAGAACAAAGGGAAATCGTACGCACCTAGGCGAGTTTCCTGTAGATACGGCTCAAGAAACAGCTGATACTCTTCTTCCGTCGCACCGCCATCGGTAATAATTTCACCAAATATATGCACATCCCGCGTGATGTCGTCTGTCCAAACACGCTTAAGATGCTCTAACGTCATGTGTTTCGCAGCGTCAATACGAAAACCTTTCACACCAATAGCTTTCAGCGCCTTTAGGTACGCTCGCTGCTGCTCAACGACATGGTCACAAACACGAAGAGTTGGCAAGCCAGGATCGGTTGGTCCACCTGTGATACGTCCGTTTTGAACCTGCCACTTATCTTTCCAGTCTTTGATGCCGAATGCTTCAACAAAGTCCTCTTCATCAAAAAGTGGTTGAGATAGATCGCCAAACAACGCTAGCGACTGATATTTCTGTTTGTTGTTCTGGTATTCCTCCAAGACCTCTTGTCTTGGGTACTGAAGGTCTCTGCGAAGGTGGGCCTCATTTGCCATATGGTTAAACACTACGTCGGCATAAACCCACACACCAACTTGCTCCAGTTCACGAACCATATGAATAAAATCTTTGGTATCACCCAAAGCATTATCGATAACACGATAATCTTGTGGTTGATAACGCTGCCACCAGCGCTCATCGTGTGCGCTTTTCATTGGTGGCGAAACCAACACAGAGCCATAACCAAGCTCGCGGATTTCTTTTGCTCGTTGGGCAATGTCAGCATACTTCCAATCAAACGCATGTAAGATAACGTTTGCACCGAATGATTGTGTTTCCTGTGAGCCACTCATGTTGTTCTCCTGCTCGTTTCCACTCACGATTACTTGTTTGCATTTTTTTGTGAGTGAATTCAATAATCGAAATTATAAAAGCTATTCATCAGAGGCACTCACCCTTTTAGCACTAACTCAAGGCTGAAATCGAAGGCGTAGCGACTCATCCATTGCACAGCGATAAATCGTTCTGAGTGAATAACGGGCACACGACATACAACCCGAACAGACCAACACAAAACTAAGGCATTGTTTTGATTAACAAAAACTTAAATTCAAAAAGATAGAACATAAGACCTATGTACGCCCTAAAATAGGCCCAAAGGATAAAAATAGCCAAGCCAACCCGTTGAGTAATCAATTGTTAATAAAACGAAACTGGCAGATGGATCACGTTTGGCGCGTTTCAAAAATCCAGTAAATCACCATACCTAGCGTTAAAAGACTAAAGATTTCTGTTTGTATCTGTCCCGAAATGACTTCAAAATGCGAAACTTAGCTTATCTCTATGGGGTATGCTCTACCTTGGAGGATAATAATGAATATCAAAGAATTTTCTGACCTCGTCGGGCTATCTGCTCATACACTTCGATACTATGAAAAAATCGGTTTACTTAAACATGTCCATAGAAACGCGAGTGGACATCGAATGTATAGTTCGAAAGATCTAAACTGGATAAGCTTTGTTAAGCGTTTAAAAGAAACTGCAATGCCACTTGAAGAGATTCTAGAGTATGCCAAATTAAGGGAAGTCGGCTCTCAATCTGTACCACAACGTCAAGCCCTGTTAGAACGCCACCAAGAAAACCTCAAACGCCACATTGAACAACAGAAAAAGCACTTATCGGCTCTAGAAGAAAAAATTGCCTTGTATAAAAGCGGAAAAGTTCGTTGACTTAGAGTTAACTCTAACGATTAAGGTGTGTTTACGTTTATTCACTAGGAACATACCGATGGAACAATCACGCTTTAACAAAGGATTAGAACTACTCTCTCAAATTGATGGCGACGCTGGTCATAATGTCATCGAAAGCTTACAAGATATTTGTCCAGATTTAGCTCAGTACACCATTGAGTATCCGTTTGGCGATATTTATGCTCGCCCGGGCTTAGACCTAAAATCGAGAGAAATCGCAACCGTCGCCGCGCTAACGGCAATGGGGAATTGCGCGCCGCAACTAAAAGTGCACTTAAATGCAGCGCTGAATGTAGGCTGTAGCGAGGATGAGATTAAAGAGATCATTTTGCAGATGTCCGTCTACGCAGGGTTTCCCGCGGCATTAAACGGCATGTTTGCATTCAAAGAAGTGCTAGCGGAAAGAGCAGAGCAATAACGACGTTGAAATCAATTTAACCGCAATTAAAAACGGCCCTTGGGGTTCGGGCCGTGATTAAAACAACGAGTGAATTAGCGCTCAGGAGTTTCAAGCAGTTTAACCGCGCAATCTACCGCGTTGTTAATGCCTTGACTGCTCTCCAACTTGCCTGAACTTGCAGGACCAAGGGCACAAGAATACAAAGCCAGCTGCTTATCGAACGGCAGATCCAACTGTTCATAGAGATTTTGTCGGATTCTTGCATGTTGTTCTGGTTCTTGGTTAGCAAGGCTAATCAACGTTTCATAAATAAGCGTTTTCATGTCTTTCCCTTTTCACTTTATTGCACGGGGTGCATATATATTGTATCCATTTGGGAAACACAAATCAGAAGCTAGGTCACAGAACGCGTCGCTAAAAAAGTTTATGTGCGCGGTAAATTGCAATACAAACCTAAAGCCGTTTAGAAAAAGGGCAACTGATAACTCGATAGATCAGCCGATTAACTAGCATTCGCCGCTGTTTGTTTATAATCGTGTCCGATATAAACAAAAACGTCGCTGTATCAGCGACGTTTTATCTCGACTTTAGTTAATCGAACCTGTTTAGTTGAAGTGCACTAGCATTTCAACGTCATCGCCTTGCTCTGGAGCCTGAAGAGCGAAGTGCACGTACCCTGCTTCAGTAACAGGAATCGCAAGGTATTCATTGCTGCCTGCATAGTTGGACGCATACTCGTGCTGCTCTACTGTAGGCCAATGCTCCCTACTCGCGTATAGATCGACATTACCAGTTTGAGAGTGAGCCGTTAGCCATACACGAACCTCTTCTACACCTTCAGGCACATAAACTGCTGCATAACGCTGCTTGTGAACGGTAAGCATTTTGGCTTCACCAGACTCTAGTACCACAGGTGCTAAATCATCTTGCACTTGGGTTGGCGGTGTTTGCGCTTCCACTTCTAACGCAGCCACAAGATTTACTGAGTCATAGCTATCACGTCCAGTTAAGCTGATGTAGTAACGACCCGCTTTAACGTAACCATCTTGCTCTGGTTCAAACACAATCTCTTCATTGCTGCCATCAGCATATTGACTCATTTCGAAATCATAGTAATGCGCGACTTTGTTGTAGCTCATGTAAAGATCCGCATCACCCGCACCCTCAATAGATACATTGAAGTTAACGGTGTTGGCTGGAACATCAACGTAGAACAGTTTTTCGCTGTATGCTTCGCCACTGAGCTGAAGGCTTTGGTTCGCCGTCAATTCAGTCACTTGTGCTTCAGGGCTTGTTGGTTCTGTTGGCTCTTCTGGGTCTGTATCAGGTTGCTCAGGTTCCACTTTTAATGTGTCCAACCAACGTTCAAACTCAGCATCGTATTGTTGACCTAAAGACGTCACCTGCTGTGCCCATTGTTCGAACTGGCCAGAGCGCGACAATGCCAACAAGCTTTCGACGTCTTGTGGATGATTTTCTAACATGAATCGAACAGCTAGATAACCCCAACGATAGATACGATTGGTATCGTGAGAGTACGTGGTATCAAACACAGTGGAAAGGCTCAGTTTACCATCTGCAATCAGCTCAATCGCAGCTTGGTAACCTTGCTTGTAATGCATGTATTCAGCAAAACCTTCTAGCCACCAAACAATATGACCATGAGCCAAGTTATCGCTGAACGAACCGTATTGGTTAAATCGTGCATCTAAATAGTGCGTGTATTCATGTTCTAGGTTCAAGATAGAGAGATCTTCACCATTCGCGTAGCGATAAGCGACGAAACGCGCAGTATTGTCCGCTTTTGAAGGGTCACCTTCTAGGTACTGACCACCGTTGTCCGTTGTATTACCAAATAGGAATGAAGAGTAATCAACGTAACTAGTGTTACTCGCGAATACCGCCACTTCAACACGATCATTCAAATCATCAGCGACAGGTTGATTACCCGTATTCGCAACTCGATGGAAGTCGGCTTCTTTTGCCGCTAGCACTTCACACGCTTTCGCTGCTTGAGCATCGGTCAGATCCTCAGAGCGAATAATGGCAGGTCCCTGACATTCAAAACGATTTGGCATTACACGTGCAGCTAAATCTTGCTTGGCTTGCTCAATATTCAGACCATTTAGGCCTTCTGGTGCGTAGTAGCTCATCATTTCAACGGCAGCAAGCCATAGTTTGTCATGCTCACTACCCAGTGGATAACGCTGCATCACCTGTTGCATTACTGCCAATGCTTTGCGTTTGGTCTCCTGATCTGGGCTCGCGAGCAAACGACCAGTTTCACGTAATGCATTGAAAACGATAAAGCTTGCATCCGTATCTAATGCCCAAGCATTATCAGATGCGAATTTCACCAACGTATCAATATGGTGTGTATTGTTTGCCATGTATCGGTAGAACGCATCGTTCGCCGCATGGCCTGCCATAGAGCGGAACAAGTTGTTTAAACCATCGACCCATTGCGTGTCCTGCGCGGTTTCACGATTAAAGTGCATCAACGCGGCCATCATGCTATCCATGGTCAGCGGCAACTGCTTAACGTTATCAACCATCAAAGTCAGGCTCTTCATTGCACCAACTTGTTCACGACCTTGATCCAAAGCATGAGGGTTGTTTAGGAATAGGTTCGTCGACTGAGCAAAACGCTGACTCAACGCTTGCGAAAACTCGGGTGTACCAGTACCAGCGTTGTAGCGAACGTAGTAGGCCGCTCGAATAAATTCGCCTAGGTTCTCTAGAATACGAGCTTGATCTGCTTCACCACGATAGCGAGCGATTTCTTGATCCAGCGCGACTTGGATACGGCTTAGGCTCGCTTCACTATAGATATCATTCAGCGTTTCTGAAGGTGCTGAAAACCAAGCGTGGTAGCAATCATACTCAGCACCAGAAACGGCAGTAGCCAGATCTCGCGATTGTTGTAAATCAGCAACAGCACACTGATTTTGTGCAAAAGAGAAGCCAGACACACTCGCTAGCATACAAGCAAGCGCCAAACGATGGCGCGGGAAAAAACGGATATGAGACATAACAACACTCATTGATTATTAACATACATTGAGTGGGGGTTTATATTCTTTACAGCTCAAACAGTGAAATCAGTGTCATAAAATTTATGAAACCGCTCCCAAAAATAGGTCTTTTACTCTAATTAAATGGGAGCAATCCCACTCCCAAAAAACTCACAATTATCAATAAAAACATTAATTTACCTTTTTCTAAATAACGACTTTATGAGGAAAATTGCCCTTAAACGCCCCCCTTAACTCTTCCAGATAGAGTTCACGACAATCAAAGGTTCTAAATTAAATTTTGATGCTTGATACCATCTATTTTTATTTGTGACTCATTCCCAATAAGTCATAGAGTGCATATCAAAAGGTTGGCATTAATGGTAAATTCTCCGCCAAATCAAACACATTTACTCCTCCAGTCATTGATGAGTGAATAAAGCAGATATTTGGCTAGGGATAATACATGTCACTTTGGGGATTTTTGGGAGCGGGGATTGCCTACTTCATGACAACGTTTGCCTTTGTTTTTGGCGGCATTTTTTGGTTATGTGCTGAAGGTAATACATTAAGAGAAACAAAGCGCCAATCATCAATAATGTCCGGGGTTATTGCTTGTACTATTGGAACTTGGGTGCTTGCTTTTGGTGTTTACGTTTACGGTTACTTTTGGGATAACTCTTCTCACTATTATTTTTATTTGCTCGCTCCATGGGGACTTGCCATTTTTGGGGTAAAACTTCGTAACCGCTGGGTTAAGCAATACGCGCGTGTAAAACACGCAAAAGAAGAACAGTGGCAAAAGCACTGGCGAGAATTATTAGGGGAAGATACTGAAGAGCTTCCACCATATACACATGATTACGAGCTCTACTCGGGCATTTGGCAAGCCAATGAAGCGCTCCAAGAACAGTGTTTTGCAGCCCTTCCTCACGGGAAAGCAGTCTACGAGAGAGTGAAAGCCTTCCAAACGATGGCCTCCCCCGCTGGTGACATAAACAATCAAGTTTTGCTGAGTAAACTCGATCAACTAGAGGGTGAAATCATTCAAGTTCTTGAGCAACACTCGCAAAAGAAAGTAAGCATTGAAACTGGCGCAGGTACTTTACACAAAGAGTCAAAACGCAATGTTTATCACCATGAGAATGGCCCAACAGAAGAGCAACTGTACGACTCAATCAACCTCCAACATGATTTGGATCGAGAGCTACGCAACATTATCTATGATCGGCTCGGTTACGATGGCGAAGATGAGTACTTTTTCCTCCAAGCGCCACTCGAAGAGCTTACCGAGAATGAAACCGCAATCAACTGGATGCTCTGGGGGTTAGTAAGCGACCATTTTGCTGTTGACCCATACCAAACGGCGTTGGATCTCAGCCTAATGAATGCGGAACCAAGATGGGGGCAAAATGAACGGTTTGTAATGATTACGGCTCAATAAACGCAAGTACTAAGTCTAACTTTAATACAACCTATTCTGAGACCACCCTCGCGTTGGTTAACTTAGCCAGTAAGCGGCCAACGCGATCGCGCATTTCACGTCTATCGACAATCATATCTAGCGCACCATGCGCTAGTAAAAATTCACTTCGCTGAAACTCGTCTGGTAGCTTTTCACGTACCGTTTGCTCAATGACCCGTCTTCCCGCAAAGCCAATACTTGCTTTAGGTTCACCAATATTGATGTCTCCTAACATGGCTAAACTCGCCGAGACGCCACCATAAGTTTGGTCCGTCAATACTGAGATATAGGGTAATCTGTGCTCAGATAAGTGGTTTAACGCGGCGCTGGTTTTTGACATTTGCATGAGTGCCACCAAAGACTCTTGCATGCGCGCCCCTCCGCAAGCGGAAAAACATACTAACCCAGATTTTGTATTAATTGCGCTTTCAACTGCTCGGACAAACTTCTCGCCAACCACTGCGCCCATCGAGCCTGCCATGAAAGAGAATTCGAATGCACACGCAACAACAGGCAGACCCAATAACTTGCCCTCCATCACCACCAACGCATCTTTTTCTCCAGTCGTTTTCTGTGCTAAAGCAATTCGCTCTTTATATCGCTTTAAGTCTTTAAAACCCAAAATATCTTGTGGCTCCAACTCACTTGCCAACTCTTGTTGTGTTCCATGGTCCAGAAAAGAGATCAACCTTTGACGCGCAGCCATTCTCATGTGATATGAGCATTTAGGGCATACTTCCAAATTTTCTTTTAACGCGGCACTATAAAGTATTTGTTCACACTCAGGACACTTTGTCCAAACGCCCTCAGGGATAGACGCTTTGCGCGAACCTATTATATTTTTATTCTCAAATAACCGTTCTAACCAGCTCATAAATTCACCACTATTGATTACGTTCTAGCGCGATATCTCGTTGTTTGTTCGCTTAAACTTGTAAATAAAATTGTATGTAACTTAGTACAGGGATAAAGTGCGATATGCTGGCTTGATAATCCAATAAAATGGGATAATGAAATGTTTGATAACGTTGACCAAATCTGGTTAAAAAGTTTTCACTGTGTTTATGAGAACAACAGCTTTAAGCGAGCCGCTGAGTGTTTGAATATACCAACATCAAATGTCAGCCGACACATTGCCCTGCTTGAAGAAAAGTTAAACATTAGGTTGTTCAATAGAACAACAAGGCGAATGACGCCTACCGAGGCTGGAGAAGAGCTCTATAGCAGCACTCGTCCGTTATTGGAGCAACTCAACGCCGCACTAGAAACGGTAACGCGCCACTCACACACGGTAACAGGGGAACTGCGAATTCTTATGCCAGACACACCTGTACTGGCAAAAGCTATTGTTTCCTTTTGCAATCAATATCCAGCAATCTCTTTGCATTGTGATACAACGCTCGCCCCTAAAGGCGATGCTATCGATGGCTTTGATATAATATTGAGTTTTCATAGAGGGACTTTGTCAGACAGTAACTGGGTGGCGAGAGAGATAAAACGCTGGCCCAGTACCATTTTAGCCGCGCCTCAACTAATTGAGAAATACGCCACCCCTTACAAAATTACGGATCTAAGTCATGTTCCCTGCATCACGACGCTTACCGCAGTAAATGGTGCACCATGGGTATTCAGAAACCCTGTTGGGGGCCATATTACTCAAACTGTGCAATCTTCATTCAAAGTAAACAGCGGTCATCTCGCCAGATATGGCGCGTTATCAGGGCTTGGATACGCAATATTGCCAATTGAGTCATGCCAAAATGAGATCAAAAATGGTGAGCTAGAAATCGTCACTCTAGAGTACGAACCTGAGGATTTAGTGCTTTACGCCTTTTACTCGTCTAGAAAACATGTAGCTAAGAAAATATCTATGTTTGTTGAACATTTAAAGCAAAACGCAAAACTTAACGCCTAGCTAAGCTTTACTCAACTAATTTATCGTATTCTGTTTTATCGTCTAGAAAGGACAAACACCGCTAAGCGATTTGAGACTCGATTTTTTCAAATAAAAAAGCCAGCAATTAACATTTACTGGCTTTTATTAAAGAGGGTCAGTTGGCGTTTAGATTCTAAACGCTCCTACGTGACGATCGAGTGTTCGCGATAGCTCCGCGAGTTGTTGACTTGATTCTTCTAGTTGCTCACTCGCCGTTAGCGCACTTTTCACTGAGTGGCTGACGGTATCCATGTTCATATTAATTTCGTTTGCTACCGTTGATTGCTGTTCTGTTGCGGTTGCTACTTGAGTATTGATATCTGAAATAGTCGTCACTTGTGCAGCTATTGCTTCTAAAGCCTGTCGAGCTAACTCGGTTTCTGCCGTTCCTTCTTCAATAAGAGTCTTACTATTGCTCATTGAATTCACCGCACTTTGAGCTTCAGTTTGTAGCTGGTGAATCATGTTGTCAATTTCATCGGTAGAATGAGCCGTTTTAGTCGCTAGGTTGCGAACTTCATCAGCTACGACTGCAAAACCTCGGCCGGCATCACCAGCGCGTGCAGCTTCGATAGCCGCATTGAGAGCCAATAGATTGGTTTGCTCCGAAATACCTCTAATCACCTCTAGAATACTACCAATCGACTGAGTATTTTCAGCAAGACTCACGATAATGTTGGAAGTGCTGTTCATCTCGTTTTCAAGATTAGTCATCGCCGTTTTGGTTCTTTCTAGCGTCGTGTAGCCATCTTGCGCTTCATTACTTGCTGCACTCGCAGCATTTGCCGCTCCAGCAGCATTGGAGGCAATTTCATTGACCGTCGCAATCATTTCGTTCATGGATGTGACAACCAGCATGGTTTGCTCGTTCTGCTCTTGCCCTCTTGTGAGCGCTTGTTGAGATTGCCCACGCAAAGCGACAGCTGAACTATTAAGCTCCACACCAGTATTTACAACTTGTGTAATAATCTCATGTACTTTCCCAACAAAAACGTTGAAAGCAGAAGAAATTTGCGCGACTTCGTCATTACCTTTCGCTGGCAAACGAACGGTTAAGTCTCCGTCTCCTTTTGAGATGTCTTGTAGAGCGTCTTTAAGCGCAGAAAGCGGTCTCATCAGTTTATTTAGCAGAAGTGACAGAATCAAAACACACATAACGAAGATCGCCACCATAGAGATCAACTGGTAAGTAATAATTCCATTCGTCGCTTGGCTCACTTCGGTAATAGGAATACCGATATCAAAAGTACCGTATAACTGACCATCCACATAAATTGGTGCCATGATGTCAAACACCCATACTTTCTGGACATCGGCATACCACTTTGAGTACTGTTGAACACCTCTCGTCGCGCCTTCAACAGTATATTCATCGTTATAGGTTTTGTTCAGCTTGTGCTTATCACTGTGGGCTACTGCCGTTACGTTACGGTCAATTACAACGGCATAACTCACGTCTGAACGTTGTTTCAGCCCCTCAACAAGCGATTGTAAATCTTGCATTGGATTGGCTGAGTTCTCCAAAATATAACTCGCATTTCCCGCTAGAAACTCAGCTTGAACTTGGGATTTGTTTAAGATGATGTCATCGATTTTCTGACTCGAAATTAGGTACGTTGATGCCATACTCGCCACGACAGCAATACCAAACATGGCGCAGACTGCTAATAAGATGATTCTTTTCATTATAATTGTCTCAATACAATTCAATTGATGCTCATTAATCGAGCGCTAAGCCTTTCTTCTCCAAAACCAACCAAACTGCATTTTGGGTCTGTTTGGCAGAGCAAGACATAACTTTATAACTATGTATCTGCTTGGTTCCCGATTACTTTAGACAGAAGGAAAAAAAGTCTTCAAAACGTCACATTTCTACGAGGTTTGGCGAAGGGACGAGTACGCAAAAGGAAACGTTTGCATAGTTAAATTTAACTATGCGACCAAATTGGTATCGAACATTAAAGAAAAGACTTCTAATTAGCGTTTTGACCGTCGGGAGCACTGTGGTCAGTGCTCCCGTTTTATCATTTAGTATCTCAGGTTCAGATATTAGAGCCACAATTGCAGCGGTTGTAATCCGAGATGCTTGGTGAAGCGAGAATGACTTGGTTTGCAGATATGGCAGCGATGTCAGATCGAGTGATTCTCAATCAAGAATCGGCAGCAAAATAGGCAAACCAAGGCATGAAGCTATTACCCATGCAAAAAGAAAGGAAAAGAATCTTTACCACAGAGTTTAACTTGTCAGCGATATGTATCCATGCATACCCATGTATAAACCAACTGCACTGATCAAGACGCCCGATAAGTAAGGAGCTCGACGTGCAACATCATTCAAACCGCTCCATTTAGATGTCGCTTTTTGCACGCCCACTGCTGCCACAACGCCAACTGCAACCAGAGTCAAGGCTAAGCCAATACTGAATGACACAACTAAAGTCGCACCAAGAGTCATTGCCTTAAGCTGCAAACAGATAAGCAAAACCGTTACCGCAGCAGGGCATGGAATCAAACCACCCGTTAATCCAAACAGCAGAATTTGCCCATTCGTCACGTCTCGATTCTCAAAGCGTTTTTGAATGTCTAAAGCGTGAGCGCGTTCGTGAGCATCTTGATATTCCTTATCTTCGCTTTCTAAATGAGAACCAGGACGGAAATGTACATCAAAGTCATGGGTATGATCATGGTGCCCGATGATCAAAGTGACAGAAAGTCCATTAGAGACTTTAATGCAAGACGCCGATTCCAAGTATCCATCACGCTCTATAAAGTTATAGATATCAGCAGGTTGATAACCATCACTCGATACCGAAACCTTGATACCTTCAGCAGTTAAAGGTTTACCGCTGAGTGTTCGCAACTGGAAACGGTGATGCTCCCCTTCCTCTGTAATCGAAAGCGAAACATGCCCATGTCCTGTATCCACAACTTGCGTCGTCCAGTCGCGAGCATGATCCTGAGCTTTGTTCCAAGCTCGCTCATCGCTCCATGTCCGCCAAAACATCCATACGCCGGTTGTCACGATAATGACCCCAGAGATAAGTTGCATCCATGGTTCAGCCGCTTCAGCGGTGAATTTCTGGCTAACATACATCCCGCCAACAGCGATTAACCATACAATTGCAGTGTGAGAAAGTGTGGCAGCTAAACCCAGCATCACGGCTTGTTTGACCGTTCCTTTCACCGCGACAATGAACGCCGCCATCATCGTTTTAGAGTGCCCAGGTTCTAAACCGTGCAAGGCGCCAAGCAAAATGGCACTGGGAATAAAGAACCACCCATTACCTTGTTGTAGTAACGCGACAAAATCCATTGTTGTTCTCTGTTGTTGATTCTAATTTATCGCAAACTATACTCCCCCCTAGTATTAAATACTACCCCCCAGTATAAATTGAGTGCTACATTATCAGTTAGAATAACTCGGCCCGTAACTTAAAGAAGATAAGACATGTCGCATACAACCAGAGATCAAAAGAAGCTCAACACTCGAGTCAGTAAAATACAGGGTCAGGTGAATGGACTTAAAAAAATGCTGGAAGAAGAGCATGAATGCCAAGATGTGTTGCAGCAGATTGCCGCTATTCGGGGAGCAGTAAATGGTTTGATGCGAGAAGTAATTAAAGGTCACTTACTTGAACACGTCGTACTTGAGGAAGACAAAACTCAACGTGAAAAAGATATGGAAGTCGTATTAAAAGTACTGGACTCTTATATAAAGTAACCCTACTTCGCTAGAGTAAAGTCACTAGGGTTAAACTCGAATATACCCTTTATAGATAATCGCTTACTAAGCGGGAAATAACAATTCCATTTCATATTGATTAAGTTGAAAATGGAACCTATATCGGTTCAAGTTAAATAGTTTATTTATAAGAACTAAAACGGCCCAAACATAGGGCCGTTCATATTATTAAAAAACTCTAAACTATCTGATAAAAATACATATTGTGATAGGTTTTTACTTTATGGAAGAGTACAAGTAAACCTTTATACCTCTTGTAATTCGACGTGCTTAGCGCTGTAAGATTTTGTAAATGCAACACACCCCAAAAGTACAGCAAGTGGTAACACAGGATCAAAGATTGAACCATGAGATCCGAAGAATAAGTTAAGAATCATGACTAATGAACCACCAATAGCCCAAGCAATTGTTGTTGGAATAGTCCAAATAATGAGTTGTTTCTTAACCTCGGTCACCCCCATTAGTCGATTAACAATATGGAATAGCGAGTCATTAAAGTAGCCAGCAAATAGAGATCCCATCGTAGCTGCCGTCGCTGCGAATAAAAGATTAACGTCAGGAATATTTACTAAAACTGGGGCAGATATAGAAGCAGCGGTTATCATGGAGACTGTACCAGAGCCCTGAATAATACGAACTAACGTCGCAATAATAAATGGAATCATAACCGCAGAAATAGGAAGCCCTGCAACTTGGTTAGCAATCTCTGCGCCCGCACCCGTTTCACGCAATACGGCACCTAACGCGCCACCAGCTCCTGTTACTAACAAAATGATGCCACAAGTGGAGATTCCTTGTTCCATCTTTTCATTCGCTTCTTCTTTGGTAAGGTTATTACCCAATGTGTAAACCGCTAATAACGTCGCTATTGATAGTGCAATAGTAGGGCTGCCGATAAAAGCGATAAATTGACCAAATGTTGTTGCAGTCAGCCCTTCGAAACCGAAAGTCCCCTCTAATAAACCCATCACTGATTTCGCAAGTATAAGTAAAATAGGGATAATAATTGGAGCGATAGATTTACTTAAAGCTGGTAGGTCTTTCGCTTCTTTACATGCAATGTACTCTTTGTGATCATTAATCAGTTGCTCACTAGACTTCGAGAAATGTTCGGTTGGAATGAATTCAGGAAACTGTTTTTCTAACCATCTTGCATACCAAACAATACCCATGACACAAGGCGCTGCGATCATCAAACCAAAACCTAACATGCTGGCAAGATCGACACCAAAGATACCAGCAACTCCCAAAGGCCCTGGAGTCGGCGGAATAGCGTGATGCGCTACGACCAAGCCGCCCGCCAGAGCAACCGTAAGCGTTAAAATCGAGCGATTGGACGTTTTTGACAAAGACTTCGCTATTGGATAAAGAATGATAAGCGCGCTATCCACAAAGATTGGGATGCTAACAATATAGCCAGTCACAGCAAGAGCGGCCTCTTCTTTCTTTTTTCCTAACCACTTTATAAAATTATAGGCAATACTTTCTCCTGCTCCAGAAGCCTCTAAAATAGCCCCCATCATAACGCCGAGACCGATGACAATACCTATACCGCCTAATGTTCCACCAAATCCTTTGCTAACGGTCGCAATCGTGTCGTCAACACTTAACCCACCAATAATACCTGCGATACATGCCGCAATTAACATCGCAATTAACACATGAACTTTTGTACGTAATACAAGAAAAACAAGGACTGATACGGCTACTATTAGTCCAATTACTGAGGTTGGTAACATTAGACAATCTCCATATTGTTAACAGAAATAAATTGTTGTAATACATCCTTGAAATTACTGTCTGCTTTAAATCCAAGCTCCAGTTCTTTAGTACAATCAATTTTTTGTGGCCAACTACTCACAATACGATCAATACCCGCATCATGCTCATAGGTAATATAATTAGAAAGTTGTTTACCCATTAGAGTGTCCATTGTTTGAATCATCTCAGCTGGTGTAGTTTGAATACCAGGTAAATTAAGCGTTCTATAGGACAGATTATTTAACTGCTCATAAGGCATTAGCCCTGCATATTGAATATTGTCCACCACTCTAGACGGGCTCGATATCCAAAGTTTTAGCGTAGGGTCTACAGGACAATTTGATTCTTGAGCATTCAAAGGCTCACGAATAATTCCGCTTACGAAAGAGCTAGCGGCAAGGTTTGGTTTCCCAGGGCGAATACAAATAGTCGGTAAACGTACGGATACAGCTTTAACAAAGCCTTTACGGGCATAGTCGTTCACCAATAACTCACCTATAGCTTTTTGCGTCCCGTAGGATGACTGAGGATGAAGTGCTGTTATTGGTGTAATCGTTTCCGGAAGATCACCACCAAATACAGCTAAAGATGAAGCAAACGTAAAACGAATATTAGGGTTTACTTTACGGCAACGCTCAAGCAATAACTGTGTGGTCGTCAGATTTACAGCTACGCCTAAATCAAAATCTTGCTCAGCATGGCTCGATACAATTGCCGCTAAATGAAAAATGTGTGTCGTTTCGGCAGTAATAACTTGGTCTATATTTTCTCGTTTTGTCATATCCATGACTAAAGAAACGACTCGGTCATCAATGCCCTCTAAGCGCGACTTTTGAATGCCGACAATAGTAATACTTTCAGCTTTGTTTTCTTTTAGTAGTGATTTGGCAAGTAGGGTTCCGAGAAAACCCGCCCCTCCAGTTATGATAATATTCATAGTCACGACCCTTTGTTTTTGTAATTAGTTTCAAGTTATTTATGGATAGAAATTAAAATTGTTATAGGTATGGTTTAACCCAACTAAGGCCCAGCTGCGTGCTATGCCTTGGGTTGTATTCACAACCGATCCAGCCTTGGTAACCAGAGTCATCCAAAACATTGAATAGGTGTGGGTAATTCAGTTCGCCTTCCGATGGTTCGTGCCTTTCAGGCACAGAAGCAATTTGAATATGGCCTGTGTATGGCGCCACATCGCGAATCAACGTACTCAGATCACCGTCCATAATTTGTGCGTGATAGAGATCGAGCTGCAATTTCACGTTTGGACGAGCCACTTGTTTGATGAGTTCCACCGCTTCACGCTGATGTGCAACAAAGTAGTTCGGTACATCGCGATTGTTGAGTGGCTCAATCATCAGCTCAACACCTTGTTCGGCAAACTTATCCGCTGCATAACGAATGTTTGAGATAAAGGTTTCAATATGCTGATCACGAGTGAAGCGAGAATCAACAATGCCAGACATAGCGTGAACCTTTTTACAGTTCAGTGCCTTGGCGTACATCAGAGCAGTCTCGACGCTCGTTTTAAATTCATCCTCACGCCCCGGAATAGCTGCAAAACCTCGTTCACCTGCATCCCAATCACCTGGAGGCATGTTGAATAACGCTTGCTCAAAACCAAACTGCTGTATCTTGCTTGCTAGTTTTTGCGCTTCGAATGCGTATGGGAAAAGGTATTCCACCGCTTTGAAGCCCGCTTGGTGTGCTTTTTCGAAACGATCTAGAAAAGGAACTTCTGTGAATAACATTGTCAGATTTGCCGCGAATTTAGCCATTACTTACCTCTCCCTTTTAGGTCTTGAATCTCAGTATCCGTTAAGTAGCGGATGTTGCTGTCTTTAAGAATGAACGCTAGCTTCGCTGTCTCTTCTAGCTCTTCTGCGTTATCCACTGCATCTTCAAAGTCCGTACCCGTGATCACTGGACCATGGTTCGCCAGGAGGAAAGCTCGGTAGTCACTTGCCCGCTGCGCAAGTTCTTCAGCAATCTGAGGGTCGCCCGGGCGCAGGTACGGAATCACTGGCAGTTCGCCAATGCGCATTACAAAGTAAGGTGTGAAAGCTTTGATGGCATTCTCGCGATCTAGACCTTCAAGACAAGAAAGCGCCGTCAAGTAAGTAGAATGCAGATGCACAATCGCATTACACTTTGAGTTATTTCGATAAATCGCCAGATGAAAAGCCACTTCTTTTGATGGCTTTTCACCAGAGATATGGTTGCCATCAATATCCACAACCGAAAGCTCTTCAGCAATCAAGCGGCCGAACGAGGAACCAGTTGGCGTTGCCAGAAAGTGTCCATTAGGCAGCTTTAGAGAAAGGTTGCCAGCGCCGCCAGTCGCATAGCCACGTTCAAACATAGAGCGAGCCATAGTGACCATTTGCTCTCGCAGTTGTTGTTCTGTCATCAATTCTTTATTCATCACAACCTCACCTATTCAAAAAACGACTGTGCTTTGGCAAAGAAGTGTTCATCGCCGAAGTTGCCCGATTTCAGAGCCAAAGAAAGCTCGCCTTCAAGTGACTTCACCCAAGGTACACCTGGTGCGATTTGAGGACCGATATGAAAACCTTTTACGGCTAGGCTTTGGGTTACAACCCCTGAGGTTTCCCCACCCGCAACGATGAAATTTTTCACACCGTTCTGCTGAAGTTTAACTGCAAGTTGGCTAAAGAATTGTTCAACCGCGTGACTTGAAGCATGCGCGCCAAACTCTTGTTGAATCGCTTTTAACGCCGCTGCATCTGCGGTTGCGTAAACCAGTGGTGCGAACTCGCTTTCGATGTTGGTCATGACCCAATCAAACACTTGATTTGAGTAGTCTTCCCCCGTCAGACACGCCTTCACATCAATAGCAAAGTGTGGCGCTTTTTCTTTGTAAACAGCGACCTGTTGGTTGGTCATGACAGAACAAGATCCAGATAACACAACGGTTGGTGCCTTTTTAGGGTTCCCCTCTTGCTTCGCATCACTTTGATCTTCAAGGTTCTCTATCCAGTTCTTAGCAATACCCGCTGCCAAACCAGAACCACCAGTTACCAGTTTTAGAGACTTCGCCGCTTGGCCAAGTGTGACAAGATGCTCTGCATTGAATGCATCAACCACTGCGTAGCGGTTGCCTTGTACTTTTAGCTCTTCAAAGCGCTCAATTACCGCTTTTGGACCTTGTTCAATTATTTGGAAGTTCACCAGGCCAGATTTGCCTTGAGATTGAGCATCCATCATACGAACTAGGCTTGAATCAGTCATTGGTGTCACAGGGTGATTACGCATACCTGAGTCGCTTAGCAAGTCCTGGAATACAAATAGATGGCCGTTGAAAACTGTGCGACCATTCACTGGTAATGATGGGCATACAATGGTGAACGCTTCACCTAGCTCTGCAAGCAGTGCATCCGTTACAGGACCAATGTTACCTTCTGCTGTGCTGTCAAACGTTGAGCAGTACTTGAAGTAAAACTGCTGACAGCCATTTGCTTGCAGCCACTTAAGCGCAGCTACTGAATCCTCGATTGCCTCATCTACAGGACAGGAGCGAGATTTAAGACTGATCACGACCGCATCTGCGTTTACATCAATCTCTTCTTTTGGAATACCGTTAAGCTGAACTGTGCGCATGCCGTTTTCTACAAGAAAACCTGCGATGTCTGTTGCGCCAGTAAAGTCGTCTGCGATAACGCCTAATAACATCATTTTTTCTCCGTTTTACGTGCGCTTACTTCTGTTTGTTTTCTACACCTGGAAGCTCAATACCATCAAAAATCTTGATAACGGCACTGTCGTCTTCCTGGCCAAAACCAGCATTGCTTGCACTCAAAAACATGTTTAGTGCTGTGCTTGATAGAGGAAGTGGAAATTTGAGATCTTTTGCTGTGTCCGATACGAGGTTTAGATCTTTCACAAAGATGTCGACCATAGATTTAGGGGAGTAGTCACCATCAACTACATGCTTCATGCGGTTCTCAAACATCCAAGAGTTACCCGCTGCATTCGTCACCACGTCGTACATCAGGTCAAGAGGAATGTTTGCACGTGCCGCTAATGCCATTGCTTCAGCACCAGCTGCGATATGAACACCTGCTAGCAATTGGTGGATAATCTTCACAGTTGCGCCTAGGCCAATCGCTTCACCGATGTTGTAGACTTTAGCTGCCGTTGCGTTGAGTACTGGTTTAAGTGCATCAAATGTGCTTTGCGCTCCCGACGCCATAATAGTCATCTCACCTAATTCTGCTTTTGCAGCACCACCAGATACCGGTGCATCAAGCATCACAAGATTGTGTTCTGCCAATTTCGCTTCAATTTGTTTTGCATCTTCTGCTGAGATGGTTGCTGAAACCATTACTGGCGTATTCGGCTTAAGCACTTTAGCAAGACCGGTTTTGAACAAGACCGTGTTAACTTGAGCTGCGTTCACAACAAGAACTAGAACCGAATCAAGCTTATCTGCAAACTCAACTGCATTTGCAGAAACTGCTTTTGCACCGAATGAACCTAACTCGTCAAGCGCTTGAGAACTTAAATCGAAACCATAGACATCTAGGCCTGCACGCACACATGACTTTGCGGCGCCCATTCCCATAGAGCCTAAACCGATAACACCTACAGATTGAACTTCACTCATAAAAACAATGCCTTCTGGTCTATTAAACTTTGTTAATTCTTGTTTGGTTGATGTGATTATATGTGAAGATTAATACTAAGACCTCGCTTTGAATCACATTTTTTCACACAAATTAACAATGTCGTGATATATACCTCTTTATGGGCAGAGATATTCCGAGCAGTTAACACAAGCGAAGGCTGTTCTTACAACGTTGAGAACATAATTCACAGATATTCACAACAAATGAAAAGATTGGTAGGATACTGAAAAACAAGAATATAGAAGTGAAACTATGATCCCAGCAGAACGTCAAAGAACCATATTATCCCTGTTATCACATCAAGAAGTGTTAAGCATTTCAGATTTAACCGACCACCTTGGCGTATCACATATGACCATTCGTCGTGATATCGTGAAGCTTGAATCCTCAGGTAAAGTCGTTTCTGTTTCTGGTGGAGTGCAACTCGCTCAAGCTCTACATTCCGAACTTTCCCATGATGCGAAGGCCGAGCAACAAGCGGATGAAAAAATTCAAATTGGTAAGCTGGCGGCTACGTTAATTGGTCAAGACGCTACGATTTACTTGGATGCGGGAACAACCTCTCTAGAAATCGCCCATCAAATAGCAAATCGTAATGATCTTTTAGTTATCACCAATGACTTCTCTATTGCTGCTTTCCTTATGACGCACAGTGAATGTGAGCTTTACCACACTGGGGGAAAAATTGACCGCGAGAACCAATCCACCATTGGAGGAAAAGTCGCAGAGTTCTTGAATGGGCTAAATATTGATATCGCCTTTATTTCGACTTCATCTTGGAGCTTGAAAGGCTTATCAACACCTAATGAAAATAAAGTTCTCGTTAAAAAAGCAATCATCAAGGCGGCACAAACCAATTATCTGATCTCAGACTCAACTAAATACGGTCAGATAGCGAGCTTTCATGCATTAGACATCGAGCAATTGGACGGAATTATTACCGATCGAAACCTATCCGAAGTGGTCACTCAAGAATTAACGGATAAAGGATTACGTGTGTATAAAGAGTAACACTACCTAAACATCTGAGTTCGCGTAACTTTTATACTCGTTAATTTATAGGTGCTTCCAATATACATAGACCGTGCTGTGTACTTTCTGGCAGAAAACACATCCTTTTGTTTTCTAAATTACCAAATTACTGATTACATCTGGATATGGAAGCTCACTTCGCTTTATCGCTGCTCGTCACTTGTCATCAAAAATCAAATTCACCGCAATTGCCATCAAAACCAAGCCTGAGATTGGTAGTAAGACACCTAATGGCGAGCGCTCAATGTAAGGCAGATTCTCTGCAATCAATAAACCCCACTCAGGTTCAGGCGGCTTAACGCCAAGTCCGATAAAACTCAGAGACGTCAGGCTGAGCGTAATGTATGGCAAACGCAGAAACGCGTGACGAATCAATGGCGGCAGCACATAAGGCAACAAGTAGTAACGAAGTACTCGCCACTGACTGGTTCCCCAAATGGGCGCAAGATGCGTGTAAGGCTGCGCTTTGGCTTCCATCAACAAGCTCGCACAGTGCGCCGCTAATGGTGCCCATGACACCATAACAATCGCAATCAAGGCACTGTTTGGGTTCATTCCCGTTAGACCAGCGATCAGCAGACCCGCCACAATGTATGGCACACCTTTGGTGATCTCAATTAAGCCTTGGCTATAACGAGTCACGAAGCCGAGCAGCAAACCAATCACCAAACTTAGGAACGTTGCGATGATGCCCATTTTGATTGTCGACATCATACCGCCGCCAACGCGAGCAAGCAGATCTCGCCCGACCGCATCTGCACCAAACGGGGCAGCTAAGCTTGGCGATTCAAGGCGGGTAAATTGGATGGTGTAAGGATCGCGCATTAACGCCCATCCAGCACAACCAATCAGCAAGACAAAGATTGTGGCACTGACGATACGTTTGGTGGTGCTTTGGGTAAAACGGAACGTGCTGTGACTGCTGATCAACTTGCCACTTGTGACACTGTGCCCGAGTAACCAACGTTGCAATAAGATGCTCGCACTGCTGATTAACATCGAGAACACCAACAACACCAACAAGCCGCCTTGCAGCATCGGCAGATCTTGTGACTTCGCTGCACCCAAGATTAGTCGTCCGATGCCCGGAATGGAAAACACTTGTTCCACAGCAACCGCGCCGCCGGTTAAACCAATCACCGTCATTGCGATTTGAGGAATCAAGTTACTAACGGCACGCCACAAGGCAAAGCGTAAGATTTGAAACTTACTGACGTTTGCCGATAGCCAAGTGATCACCCAAGGCTCATCTAATACTCGCTTGAGGCTGTCATTGAGCAAGCGCCCGAACAAACCAGCAGCAGGCAATGCCATTGCCAAACTTGGTAGCCAGAGGTTTTGCACGCCTTGCCAACCATAAGGCGGGAACCAGCCCAACCAAATGGAAAACACCATGATCAGCAACGAAGCAATCACGTATTCAGGCAGTGAGACCAACACCGAACTGAGCGTGTCATGATGTTTGTCTAAACGATTCTGTTGCCAACGACGCACAGTGTAAAGGACGCTCGCCATACACATTACAAATGCCATGCCTAGCGCTGTAAGCATCAGTAATAGCGACGTTTTTGCGGTTTGTTGAACGCTCTCCATCACGGATGCGCCACTCACCCAAGAGACACCTAAGTCACCTTGCATGGCAAGCGTCAACCAATCCCACAGTCGCTCAGCAGCGCTGCGGTCAAGTTGAAGATCTTCTCGAATTGCTTGCAGAGCTTCCGCCGTCAGCAATTGTTGAGCACCCGCACGGGCACGGAGGATTGATTGGCTTGGATCGATACCTGCAATATCCGGCATCAAACCCACCAGCACAACCACTACCCCGAGAGACAGGAAGCGCGACAAAAAACGCGTAAACCATTCAGGCATACAAGCGCTCCAACGAGAGCGCATGTTGGCAACAGACGACATCGAGTTAGTTCACCTCAGTAAACTGGTCGATCAGGCGACGCTCACGTGGGTCACGTTGTGCATTCTTCACACGATCACTCTCACCTTGGATTACACGCTCGTGAAGCAGTGGAATCACAGCGTATTGTTCAAGGATTTTGCTTTCTGCTTCGATGATCGCTTGTTGGCGTTTCTCACCCAATGGCTGACGATCAGCGTGTTTCAATGCAGCATCCACTTCTTCAGAGCAGAGCTGACCTAGGTTGTAAGAACCTTTACAGCTAAAGTCACTTTGCATGTACGCCACTGGGTCACCAGAATCCAGCACCGTTGCACGTGACAACAAGAACGCATCGAACTTACCTGCTAGTGCATCGTTTTCGATTTGTGCGTATTCACGAACGTCTAGTTCAACCACAAAGCCAGCCGCTTCAAGTTGTTGCTTTAGTAGCACCGCCACTTCTGGCAACTCTGCACGGTCGGTAAACGTACCAATGGTGATCTTTTCACCATTCGCGTGGCGCATTTCCATGGTTTCCATACGAGGGTTCGCATCACGAATTGGTTGAGCCCATGCCAATGCAGGACCTAACAAACCTTTCGCTGAGTCGGCGTGGTTCTCGTAAACCGTTTTGATGATTTGCTCACGGTTAACCGCTTGAGCCGCTGCTTTACGCAAACCGAACTGGCTAAACACATCTGATTTATTGTTTAGGTAAAGCGTGTTGGTACGTGGCATGGCGACTTCGTGCAGCTGTGAAGATTCCATCATCGCGATTTGCGAAACAGGAACGGCTTCAACTACATCCGCCTCACCGGTACGTAGTGCAGCAGCACGAGCAAAACCGTTTGGTACGTATTCAGCAAAGATACTGTCTACTTTTGCTTTTTCGCCCCAATAACCGTCAAAACGCTTCAGTTTCGCGCTGGTTGTGCCGTTGATTTCTGTCAGAACGAATGGACCGGTACCCGCATTAATTGGCACAACGCGACCATTTTCTTGATATGCAGCACCAGAAAGGATCGCTAGCTGTGG
Source organism: Vibrio sp. 1751 (assembly GCF_033339895.1). Classification (NCBI taxonomy): domain Bacteria; kingdom Pseudomonadati; phylum Pseudomonadota; class Gammaproteobacteria; order Vibrionales; family Vibrionaceae; genus Vibrio; species Vibrio sp. 1751. The sequence continues at coordinate 95,783 of NZ_JAWOVM010000005.1, read as the reverse complement.
GCTAGATAGACGGCTTGGCAACAATGGATCGTTAAAGGTCGTTTTGATTTCAACAGTGAAGTCGTCCAGTGCGCTAACTTGCCATTCGATACCATCCAAAATGCGTGGTTTTGGTGCAGCATCTAATGCTTTTTGTAGAGAGTTCACAACCGCGTTTGCATCAAGATCAGAACCATCGTGGAATTTCACGCCCTTACGTACCGTAAATTGCCACGTCATCGGGTCAATTTGTTCCCACTCTGTTGCCAGCATAGGCTCTGCTACCGACTGATCGTTTAGGTTCACCAGCGTTTCTGCCGTGCTCCAACGTGACAGTTTGAACGCGTCATCTGAAAGTGGTGACAAACCTGTGCGTGGTGGTTGCATCATGGCAACGCGAATTTCCGTTGCTTGCGGTGCAGCTGCTTTTTCCGCTTCTGGCTTGCTTTCGCCAGAGTCAAAACAACCCGTCAGCAGTGCGCTTAAAGCCAGCGACAAAGCTAACTTGGGAGTACTAAGGTGCATAAGAAACCTCTCCAATGGTTTTTGTGAATTCATTACCTTTGTGTTGAGCGCTCATCAAGGCTCTCGTGATCAAGTGCGATGGGTTATTTGTCACGTTCTGTGCTGTGCCGTGCTCGACAACGCGTCCTTTGTCTAACACTAGGATTTCATCGCATAGGGTTTGTGCCGCATCGAGGTCATGTGTCACCAAAATCAAGCGCATCTGACGACTCTTTTGAATGCCTGCCAACAAGTCGAGAATCTGTTTACGACTGACGGGGTCTAAGCTACTGGTTGGCTCATCGGCAACCAACACGCAAGGCTCAACAATCAAAGCTCTGGCGATAGCCACACGTTGAGCTTGCCCAACTGATAATTGCTGCGGGTTACGATCCAGCAATGTGAGATCCAAACCGACATCCGTCAAAACCTTTTCCACCTTCTCGTTAAGCTCTTGCGTCAAACCAATGTTGCTTAGCGGCTCCAGTAAGATCTGGCGAACGGTGTAGTACGGATTCAAGCTCGATTGCGGCTCTTGAGGAATCAGTTGAATGTGCTGACACAACTCTTGACGCTGCTTAGCCGAGCTACGCGATAACGGATAACCACACACATACACTTCACCAGATGTGGGTTTACGAAGACCAAACAGAAGTTCAATCAAGGTCGATTTACCCGCACCAGAAGGACCAACAATCGCAATGTTCTTTGTGTCGATGGCAAGATCCAGTTGTTCGAGCGCTTTAAACGGTTTGCCCCCTAACCAACTTGGTTTGGAGTAATAGTGAACACTGGCTTGCTCAAAGCGAACTTCCGCCGATTTAGGCTGCGTGTGCCCGCTCAAGTTGTGCTTAGTCAAAATAGGCTCCAGAGATGAGGTTAAGGCAGCAGTTGCGCAAGTTGTTGGCAGAAAGGATGCGAGCTTTGCTGAATGGCTTGCCATGGTTCGCCATAAGCCACCATGGTGTTATCCGCAATCACCAAGACTTTGTCACACGCCAAAGCCGCAGACAGATCGTGCGTGATCAACAAACCACTGATGCTGCGTTGCTGAACACTGCTGCGGAACAACTCAAGGATCTCCGCTTCGGTGATGGGATCGAGCGCACTGGTAGGTTCATCAGCGATGATCAAGTTCGCACTACCAAGCAACGCAATCGCAATACAAATACGCTGGCGCTGACCACCAGATAACTGGCTTGGATGCTGCGCTAATGCTGCTTTTGGCTCCGTAAATCCGAGTTGAGACAACAAGGTCGTCACCGTGTCTCGGTTTGCTGAAGACAAGCGCGTTTTGTTGCCCGTCAATGCCAAACACAGTTGTTGCTCGACAGACGCCAATGGATTCAGCGCTTTAAGTGCATCTTGGAAAATGACCGCGGGACGCTGGGATTGACTCCGTTGCAGCATGGCAGTTTGTGCGACTTCACTGCTGTTAAGCTGGATAATTCCGTCTACCCAAATATCAGACGGCAAAAAACCTGCGACGGCTTTCGACAACATGGATTTACCAATGCCGGAAGGTCCCATAATGGCAAGAACTTCACCTTGAAACAGCTCAAAAGAAATGTCTTTGAAGAGTGTGCGTTCTGAGTCTGTAAGGCTGAGATTATTAACGGAGAGTATTGGTTGAGAAATCACGACATCAAACTAAATGTAACAATATAACATAACGATAGTATCACGCAGGTCTGAGCAAGAAAACAACTCAGAGGGGGTATTTCATCACCTTTTTCACGCTTTTATCAGCAAGGGCAGATGGCTCCGCCCTTGAGATAAAAAATCGAAATAAAACCGATTGTAAAAGCGTGAATTACTGACACTTTTGTTTCACTTGATCGAGGTACGGGAACAAGAAGACAAAGCGCCCAACGTAGAACAAAGTGAATGCCAGCCACAAACCGTGATTGCCCCAATATTGCACCGCAATAAATTGAGTCACTAAGAACAACACCATGGTTAGGAAGGTAGAGTTACGTACTGGTCGTGTCGTCCCTGTGCCGGTAAAGATGCCGTAAAACGTAAGACCAAAACCAGCAACCAGCGGGAATGCCAATAACCAAGGGCTCATGTCTAGGTACAGCGCAACAAGGTTTGGCAAAGTGGTAAACAACGTCACCACTTGGTGTTTGAACAGTACCAACAGCAAGGTCAATACAACAACGAACGCCGCGGTCCATTGCGTGTTTAGCTTAATCACGTTATCAAGCAATGTCGGATTCTTCTGCCCTACGGCTTTACCTGCAAAGACGCTCGACGCATTCGCTACACCATCAAACATGTAGCTGACGATAAAGGTCACTTGCATCAAGATTGCGTTCGCAGCGAGCACATCAGAGCCAAGCTGAGAGCCTACACGCGCCATCATGTTGAAGAACACCAATAGACACACAGTACGAAGCAGCAGATCCATATTGGAAGACGCGATAACTTTGAGATCTTTACGCGTCATTTTCGCGGTCTGAATGTAATCAAACAGCGGGAAGCGACAGGTTTTCAACACCAGCACCGCACCAATAACAAACGTCGAGATTTGCGCGATAAGTGTCGCTACCGCAACACCAGCAATGCCCATATCGAAGTACAACACAAATACGATATCCAGCACGATGTTCAGCACGTTACCAAACACTTGCGTGAACAAGGTTTCTTTGGCTTTCGCCTGCCCCATCAACCAACCAATCACGGTGTAGTTCAGCAGTACAAACGGCGCACCAAAGATCATGATATCGAAGTAAGTCTTAGCGTTTTCTGCCACGACGGCATCAGGGGAGATAATCAGCTCTGCCCCCATCCAAATCACGGACTGCAACGCAATGAAAATCAAGCCAAGGCAGAGTGAAAGCACGAAAGGACGCAATAAGCTACTCGCTTGATCTTCTGGGCTATTTTTACCTAATGCGATTGCACTTTGCCCGGTAGTACTGACGCGGAAAAAGCCAAACAGCCAATACAAAGTATTCATGATGACGGTGCCGATCGCCACGCCACCAATCATCTCAGCCACACCAAGTTTACCGATCACCGCGGTGTCCACCGCCCCCAATAATGGTTGGGTAACAGTAGAAACAATGAAAGGAAATGCGATTTTAAAATAGTCTTTATGAGTCAGGGACATCTTAAATTATGAACGGGGTTAATTTTTTATAAGGTCGCTATCATATGCGAATGGCGTCCGAACATGAACCAAAGTTCGCCAGCAAGGAATAGCATTGATAATTGATACAACCAGCAAACGTATTCTCATACCAAAGCTTGAAATAGGATAACGACTTATGAGAAAAGCCAAGTTAACTGCATATAAATGAGTTTCTAGTTTGGAAAGATTAGCGTTTGGTTGAGCATGGCAGATCAGAATGTATCTGCCATGTCATAACGGTAGTGATTGGTGAAAAGAGACCGTACAGATGATATTTAATGCTTGTGGGTTTCATCTGACAATGTTTAGGTCGATACCAAGCCTTATGTTCTGTAAAGCACCTTTACAACATGCCAACCGAACTTGGTTTTAACTAAATGCGGCGTTAACACTTCGCCAGAAAAGCACACTTTGTCGAACTGAGGTACCATTTGACCACGGCGGAATTCACCAAGGTCACCACCGCGTTTGCCTGACGGGCAAGTTGAATACTTCTTCGCTAATGTCTGAAACTTAGCGCCTTTTTTCAGTTGCTTGATTATGTCTTCCGCTTGCTCTTTGTGCTTCACAAGAATATGTAATGCGGCTGCTGTATTTGCCATTGATCTATCTCTCACTATTCTGGTCGCGCAAGTGTACCCAATCCTTTTTAACAGACCAAACATTTCTTAATAATAGCTCAGCGGTAAAGGCCCCAATACACGAGGAATATAAAATCGTCTACATAATGAGTTTAAAATACAAACAAGTTTTGCTCAGTTAATCACTATTCTCTAAAAGATTGTCTAAAAAGCTCACATTTGTCTCTCCGATGGTTGAAGCCTTCGTCTGATAAGATTAGATTAGACACAATTCGGTGGTATTTATAAGGTTATTTTCATGGCAAAAGTCGTAAGCAAAGCGAATCAGTCTCAGGGCATGTTGATGTTTAAGCTCACCCTGCAACAGAGTTTCGCTATCGGTACGCTAAAAGTCCGTGAAATCGTCCCATACATGCCAACGACGAAGATCCCTTACTCGCATCATCACGTCATTGGAACAGTTACGATACGTAACTTAACAGTACCAGTGATCGATATGTCAGCAGCTGTTGGCTTTCGTCCTATAAGTGAAGAAGAATATAAAAGCTGCTACTTGATCGTGACAGATTGCTTGCGAACCGTGGTTGCTTTTATGGTTCGTAGTATAGAGAAGATCATTGAGTGCGATTGGAAAGCTATTGAAACGCCACCTCCGAGCGCTGGAAAAAATATTTTCGTGACTGGAATTACTCGCTACGAGGACAAAACTGTTCAAATGCTGGATGTGGAGCTGCTACTTTCCAAAATTTATCCGCAGTACGAGAATTCAAAGATCCCAATGCTGACAGATATTGAGCGAGAACGCCTAAAAGCACTCAGTATTCTATTGGTGGATGACTCTTCCATCGCTCGTAAACAGCTGTGTGACGCACTCGATAGCATCAATATTGGGTATCAAATCTGTAAAAATGGTTTAGATGCATTGGAACTGATGAAAAGTGACGCTGCGGCTCATCGCCCAATTGATATTCTGGTCAGCGATATTGAAATGCCCGGATTAGACGGTTATGAGTTAGCATTTGAAGTTCAGAATAATTCTTCTCTGAACCATTCATACCGCATTTTACATACATCGTTATCGAGCGAAATCTGTGTAGACAGAGCTCACCAAGTTGGCGCGCATGAGGCACTTGAGAAGTTCAATGCTGGAGAACTAATCGAAGCGATGCTTCGCGGAGCAAAAGAGCTAGAAGCCAAAGCTATGACTTCTTAACTCTTATTGGACGAGTTGATTTGAGAATATAATGCAGTGCTTGTCCTATCCCTGATGCTCACATCCGCTAATTTCTCAGCTCACTTCTTTGGCATCGCGTAACTACGAGAAACGAATTCCGTCTCTTTGACTTGGTGAGCATGATTAATATAAGAAGCTAGGCTGTAAAGTACATTCGCTAATAAGTTCGCGTAACGAAACAAAATAGGTGAGGGCTGCTTCTTACCTGTATGTTCAACGGCAACTAATGCTCGTACCGTTTTTTTAGCTTGGCAACGGCACAAATGCAATTGACTGGCTGCCGAGTGCCCTCCGGGTAGAACAAAGCCTTTGAAGCCGCCATCAATACGTTGCTTGAGCAAAGCATAATCGGCCTTTAACTCTTCAACTTCCGCTTCTGTAATCGCTAATTTTCCGCGAACCGAACCATTTAGATGATAAACATTAGGCTGCATTCTTGTCAGTATATCGCGGCTAAACTCGTCCAATTCCATAGCGAGAACAAGGCCAATACGACTACAAAGTTCATCTGCTGTAATTTCAAAGTCACAAACCGGACTGTCCTCGTAAATAAACGGATAGCAAATCTCGCTCAATTCCTTGCTTACAGGTTTCATGCTTTTGTTCCAATATAAAAAAGGGAGTCAGTATAACCTAACTCCCTTTAAACGTTCATTATGCCAAATGATCGACATTCATATGATCGGTTTACAATCAGGCACTTTCGACTTTCTTGTGACCTTCTTGAAGGTGAACAAAATCTACTAAATCATCACCAGACACTTGATACGCCTGACCAAAACCTTTAACAAATAGCCCCGATTCTGGCTTTAAGTTAAACAAAACGAAATCCTCTAGCTGGCTTAGACCATCAATAATCTCACCAAAACGCTCTTTCATTTGTTCAACAACTTGTTGCCACATCTCTGTGTCTCGCTCAACTACATTTGCTACCGCATCAAAAGTTAAGCGCTTACGAGCAAACAGCTGCTTTGAAGACTCTTCATCTTCGATCATCATCAATGAAACATTTGGATTTTCTAAAAGGTTACGGGCATGACGAGCGATTTTAGAAATGAGAACGAAATAACCTTCCTGGTTTTGGACATAAGGCGCGTAGCTTACATTCGGGCGACCTTCTGCATCGACAGTTGCAAGCTGAAGTGTACGGCGCTCCTGACGAAACTCTTTGATCTCTGGCCCTAAACGACCTTGCAAACGCTCTTGTTTAACTTGTTGATCCATATTGATACCTGACTTTACTAATTAGTATTCGAGTTAAGCCTCGATTATGTTTGTGATTACTTTTTTAATTCGGCTTGTAGGGCGCGAAATGCGGTTACTTGTTCTTCAATCAACTCGCGCTTTTCGTTACGGCCTAAATAAACCTTGAAAATATTGCTTCCGCACTCCGAGAAAAAACCAAAATAGTGACTCTCTCTACCCATAAACGGTTTACTGACTAATGCGACATTTTTAACGTTATCTAATTTAAGGTGGCCGTGCAGTTCACCTTCTCTACCCATTAAATTGTAATAGCCACGCGCCACTTTTCCTTTTGGAAACGGCGCTTTAACTTCAAAGATAGAACCAAAAGAGTGGACGATGGTCGTCACCGGGCCAAAACCAACCAAACTTTCTAGGATGCTTTGCGCTTGCTCTCCTGGTGCAATAGCCACCATTTCCTGAGGTAGAGCCGCAACAACCTCAAACTCGGAAATGCCAAGACGCTCTGCCATCGCAGCTGGCAATAATTGTGGTTCTTGCTCTAGTAATACTTCAACTTGTTGCTTGATTGATTCCATTGTGTCTTCCGTTTTTGTTCAATTTGTTTTCATTAATTATTGGATGCTTTCGGTACCGTTTCGTTCATCTCTGACGTGAGTACCTGAATACAACTTTGAGCCAATGACACTGCCCAGAAGCTGCCTGCAAGAGTAAGGACTGCGCTACGTTCATGTAGCTGTACTAAGCCTTTCGCTTGCCACACTTTAAATAGAGGCAATAAAAACACGAACGCGTCCTCTCCCATAAATGATGGAAGTTGGTTTGCTTGAACAATGCCACGGTCAAACGCAGATTTGAGTGCAGAAAAAAGTGGTTCTAGAGGGCTTTGCTTCATCATCATCGCGATGGTGCATTGACCTTCTTTGACCGCTTTAATATAGGTCTCTAGTGTGCGGTGTTGCATCATCCCGTAGCCACCGATATTACCTCCAGCACCACAGCCAATTGGCAATACCTCTGCATAAGTCTTGGCTAAACTATTGTATAAACTACGCTCGCGGTTATCGATTGCCCAATGGTTCACACTCAGTTGCTTCATATGGTGTTTGGCCATAAAGTTCACACCGAGCTCATACATTCCCGCTTTTTCTGGTGTGGTCGCAGGTGGCGGGATTTTTCCCTTTTCTACGAGGTTGAGCATGGGAGCTGACCCACCAACCACTAACTGATACAAATCCAGTCCGTGTGCGCCAGTCGAGAGGAAATCATTTAAATCTTGCTCTAACACTTCTTTGGTTTGATAAGGTAAGCCATAGAGTAAATCGATAATGACCGGAATTTTGTCTTCTTTGGCGATCTCGCTCACTCGTTTGAGGACATCTTCCCTATCATCTAAACGTTTTGCGCTGCGGCGCACTTGTGTATTAAAACTTTGCACACCAAAAGAGAAACGATTAAACCCACCCTCTAAAGCGCCTTGATACAACTCATCAGAAAAACGATTGATGCGACCTTCTAAGGTGATTTCGCAGTCTGCGGCCAAAGGAAAGTGGTCTCGGATAGCCTGGCCTAACACACGAACCTGTATTGGAGATAAATCCGTTGGCGTTCCGCCCCCGATATATACGGCGTGAAAAATACCATTTTGTGTCCAAGGTAATGCCGCTTTCTCTCTAAGCTCCTGCATTAATGCTTCAAAGTACTCATCAACCAGTGTGCGACTTGCAGCATTTTGAAAGAAGTTACAAAAAGTGCAACGAACGCGACAAAACGGAACATGAATATAAAGACAGCGCTTATTGGTCGCTTTAATTGAGTTAGCCGTAATACTCGAAAAAATCGCCTGTTGTTGAGACGAGGGCACAGGTACGCTCGCTCCCCCGGCATGTGCAGAATGCTTCTTAACAAAAGCAAATCGCAATGGATCAGGACTATCACTGCCCAACACTGATTCATCAAGCTTATCGATATCGACGCTCATATATACTCGCTTAACTCCCATCATGTAAGGGATGGAAGCTGATCTTAAAAATTCTGCAAGAATCATAATTTGAGCGTAATGATAATGCAATTGATAATTGATCTTATTTCCATTGTAAGTAATAATCTGCCCAAGTTTTCATAGTTTCCCGAGATATTCCGTGAACGTACAAAGATATGTCATTGCAGGAGGTGCTTCCCTTGCCATCCATGCCGCACTTCTTTTTGTTTCTCAAGAGACAAAGGTGTTCGCGATGCCGGCTGGAAACCCAGCAAGTTCGGTAAGTCTAAATCTTGTGTCTGCTCCTCCCGCTGTCGAAAAATCTACACCAGAAAATGTAGCGCCACCAAAAGAGCAGCCTCAAGACCAACCTGAACCAGAAAAGAAGATTGTAAAAAAACAGGTCGTCAAGAAAGACGCTGTTAAGAAGAAGGTAGTAGAGAAAAAACCTGAACCGGTTAAACAATCTAAACCTAAAGCGGTCGAGCCCACCAAAACCGTAACAAAGCAAAAGGTTCAGCCCGAAGCGAAACCAAAGAAAAAAACGGAACCGGTGAAGAAAGAGACGGTAGCTCAACAATCCGCACCTGCGAGCCAATCCAAAGGGGCAACATCTCAGCCTGTCTTGGTCGACAAACCAACGTTTGTGAGTCAACCAACACAACCCCGTTACCCAAGGTCTGCACAAAGACGCGGTATTGAAGGTGTAGCCTTGTATGAGATATGGCTAGATGAGAATGGTAACCAGATTAAACAGGTTTTGATTGAGTCTTCCGGCACAGAGTCGCTAGATGCCTCAGCACTTCGTGCGATCAAACAGTGGCAATTTACACCACATATTTCAGGTGGGCTAAAAGTCGCTCACCGAGTACAAGTACCTGTTCGTTTTAAGTTGGATGGATAATGGAACAACTACAAGAATTACAAACTCAATTTGGGCTGATGACATGGCCTTTGATCATTTGCTCAGCTCTAACCGTGATGATCATCGCCGAGCGATTATTCCATGTGTTAATTAGCCTTGGTGTAGGAAAGCGAGCCATTCGCCAAAAGCTCACAGGATTAGACCCAACAAATGGGAGCGAGCTTGAAGCACTTGCTGAAGAGTTGTCGAATAAGCGGCCGCTTCTGTACCGTGGTGTTGCGATGTTGCTTGCTCATCATTCTTTCTCGAAATCTTTAAGAGAAGATGCCGCAGGTATTTGGCTGCAAGAAAAACGCCATCAGCTGCATTCCGGCCTTCGTTTGCTGACGCTGATTGGTGTCATCAGTCCTTTAATTGGCTTGCTTGGTACGGTACTTGGCTTAATTGACATGTTTAAAGGCATCGCGGTTTCAACGGGGAATATCACTCCGAATGATTTGGCTGACGGCCTAGGTCTTGCTATGCGCACCACTGCCGCGGGTCTCATTATCGCACTTCCTGCCATTTCAGGAGCGCAGATCATTGGTTTGTGGGCGGATCGTGTAATCGCCAAGCTTGAGCACACTTTAAACTACGTCAACTTATGGCTTGAAGGTATCTCGTTACAGCATGTCTCGCCAGACCACTCAAAAGTAACACTGCGCTCTTCTGAGAAGATTGAGGCTGCAACTCAATGATTAAAACACCACAAGAAAATAGTCGTAACGGTTTAACCCCCGATTTAACACCGCTGTTAGACATTATTTTTATCGTCATGGTTTTCCTGATGTTAACCGCAGCGGTCAAACTCGATTCATTAGACGTCAATTTACCGAGCACAGAATCTCAGGCTGTTGCAGATGTCGATAAGCAATCCATCACGGTAAATATTCTTAAAGACGAGCCTTACTGGGCTATTAACGGCAAGACATATATCGATTGGGACAACTTTACCCTCGCGCTGTTAGAAGAGAGTAAGTCAAGCGATAAACCGATTGTAATTGGAGCAGAAAAAACCGCGAATATTCAGTCGCTAGTACAACTTCTCGGCTTTTTACAAGAAAACGGAATTCAAGCAACTCAGTTACTCACTGAAGAGCCATCATAAAAATAAGTAAGATAGAGATCCTTTCAAAATGAAGAACACACGCATCACTATTCATGCTGTTGTCACGGCAGCTATTTCCCTACTTGCGAGTAGTCAACTTTTTGCCAATGAAACGCCATCCTCAGAGCGCGTTGTTAGCGCAGGCAGCGCCGTCACTGAACTCTTGCTTGAACTCGACGCTAAAGATAGCTTGGTTGCTATCGACGTCACCAGTCAATTACCAAAAGGAATGGAACTGCCTAAAGTGGGCTACCATCGTCGTCTTTCAGCGGAGGGGTTGCTCGCCTTACGTCCGACAAAAGTCATTGGTTCTGATGAGATGGGGCCGAAAACAACATTGAGCCAATTGAAATCGGCTGGCGTAGATGTAGAAATCGTTAATACTGATGCAAATGTCGAGGGCCTTTATCAACGTATTGATCAAATTGCGAACCTTATGGATCGCAAAGCTCAAGCTGAAAGCTTAAAGCAAGATGTCCAGGCGCAAGTACAAGCACTCAATGCAAACCAACCTGATCAAGCGAAGAAAAAGAAAGTGCTCTTTCTGCTGATCCATGAAGGGCGACCTGCAAATGTTGCGGGCTCACAAACGACACCCGATGCAATTATTCAACTCGCCGGCGGACAAAACCCAGCCGCTACACAACTCTCGTCTTACAAGCCTCTATCCACAGAAGCGATGGTAGAGATGCAGCCTGACGTGATTCTTGTTAGTGGTCGCAGCTATGAAACGTTGGGTGGTGCCGATGCAATTTTAAAAGCAATGCCGCTTCTTGCTGCAACACCCGCTGGAAAGAACAAAGACATCATAACGATTGATGGCCATGCTCTGGTAGGTGGTTTGGGCCTTAAAAGCCTTGCAGAAGCTAAACGCTTGAATGCACTGCTTTACCCATAGAGACATGACATGTTGTTAAGACGCATCCCCCTTTCAACGACGTTATCAGTGCTTAGTGGATTTTTAGCATTTATTGCTATCGCCTCTATTACCGTTGGCCCAATGAACATTAGCTTTGCTGACAGTTTGCGTAGCCTAACGGGAGGCAGTTCTGATCTCGCTCCTCACATTCAGTTGGTCATTAACGAAATCCGATTGCCTCGCACCATTTTGTGTATGTTCATCGGCGCCATTTTAGCAATTTGTGGTGTGGTTATGCAGGGCTTGTTCCGTAACCCATTAGCCGAGCCTGGTATCATTGGTGTGTCTGCTGGCGCTGCTCTTGGTGGTGCATTCGCTATTGTTGTATTTGCTGAATTTAGCCAAAACTATCCGCAACTAATGAACTTAGCGGCTCTGCCTCTTTTTGCTTTCCTTGGCGGTGCACTAACGACTATTCTCGTTTATAAACTCGGCACAAGTAAGTTTGGTACCTCAGTTACAATTATGTTGTTAGCCGGCGTTGCCATCAGTGCGCTCTCGGGTGCTGCGATTGGCTACATGAACTTTATCGCAGATGATCAGATGCTGCGAGACTTGACGCTTTGGTCGATGGGCTCATTAGCTGGTGCAAATTGGTCAGGGATTGCTCTATCTGCTGTAACACTCGTCATCCTATTACTCTGGTTCCAGAAGAAGTCGATGGCGCTGAATGCTCTGTTGTTAGGGGAATCAGAAGCAAGACACTTAGGAGTTCCGGTTCAAAAACTCAAACGTCAGCTTATTTTACTTTCTGCACTGGGTGTTGGTATTACGGTGAGCATCAGTGGTGCAATTGGCTTTATTGGGCTCGTGATTCCTCACTTAGGGCGCATGCTCGCTGGGCCTGACCATCGAACGCTATTACCAATATCTGCCTTAATGGGAGCACTGCTTCTTACTGCCGCAGATATGTTTGCTCGTGTTGCCGTGGCACCAGCTGAATTACCAGTTGGAATCGTGACCGCATTGATTGGCGCGCCCTTTTTCATCTACTTATTGTTCCAGCAAAAAGGGAAGATTTTGTAATGAACCAGATCGTTTTATCGGGGAAAAACATTTCGATGACGTATGGCAACCGTGTGGTGCTCAATGACATCAACATTGATATCCGAGCTGGTGAAGTGACCGCCCTACTCGGCCCCAATGGCGCAGGTAAAAGTACTTTGCTCAAGCTTCTATGCGGTGAGATCTCTTCGAATCATCACATCACTTACTTCGGTAAACAAAAGCATGATTGGGAGCCTGAAAAAAGCGCCAAACATATTGCAATGCTCCCGCAGCACAGCACCTTAACCTTCCCATTTCTAGCCAGAGAAGTAGTAGAGCTGGGGGCAATACCGCTATCACTGTCCAATAAAGAAACCACTAAACTGGCTTTACATTACATGGAACAAACCGACGTATTGCATTTAGCAGAAAGCCTGTACCCGTCTTTATCTGGTGGAGAAAAGCAACGACTGCATCTAGCACGAGTGATGACACAACTACATCAATCTGGCGAAAAACGAATCTTAATGCTTGATGAACCTACCTCAGCGTTGGATCTCGCCCACCAACACAACACGTTAAAGATTGCTCGTGAAACGGCAAAAGCACAAAACGCAGCGGTGGTTGTGGTGTTACATGACTTGAATCTAGCCTCTCAGTACGCAGACCGCCTTGTACTCTTGCATAACGGGAAACTAGTTTGTGATGACACGCCATGGAATGCACTAACGTCAGAGCGCATTGAGCAAGTTTATGGCTATCGATCTATTGTGACAAAACATCCGACGCTAGACTTCCCTCAAGTGCATGCCGCAGCATAAAGCGTATCTCCTCTAAGCCGTCTCTAAAACACTTCGATACGACAAAGGCCCGCAATATGAGAGTTGCGGGCCTTTGCTTTGATAGTGGCAGAATTTGGTGCTTTAAAGGCTATTACTTGCTCATTTGGATCAATGATCGACCAATCAACCACTCAAGCTCTTTGTCACCACCCGCACCAAACTGGCTTTCAACCATTTTGTATAAGCGGTCAATACCATTAGCAGCAAATTCTTGCGCATTTTCAGCGGTGACAATGTGATGGAATAGCAGTCGTAAAATCGCGAGAAACTCAGCATCTTCCAGCGCTTTAATCCAACTTTGTGAAAATGCATTTAATCCTTTATCAAACTCTAAGTGTTCAATAAACATTTTAAAGATACGGCCATCCAGTGCGGCGGTGAAGTCCGTTTTCTTAGGGAAGTGATGGCTAATACCGGTACGCGATATACCTGTCTGCTGGCTTAGCGTCGTGTACGACATTTTGTCGTAACCTAATCTGAGTAGCTGATCAATAACGGCATCCATGATCTTTTGGATAGTGATTTCGGTATCTTCTTTACTACGCTTTGGCATATTTTAAGCTCTTCTCTTTGTAAATCCATCTAACTCACTATTAAATGAGGCCAGAATGAAATCATTCTTAGCATTATACCCGGCTCGCCGATGCGGTTCGATTAGCGAAAACCTAGAAATCAGGTTGCTAAGCGCTGCACTTGAAAGCGCTTTGGGTATATGTATTGCGACTATTTAATATCATGTCGAGTTCCAAACCATAACGTCTTTACACTGCGTAATGTGTAATTTTCAGTTATGTTTTTGTCAATACATGCTACTCAAAATAAGGCGAAAAGTTAGTCTCATCAAAACCTTGCGCCAATTATTCATCGAAACTATTCAAAGACCAAGAATGATAATTATTAAAAATAATCAATCAAGAAATAGTCTTATAAATTAACCATTAGTTCAACTGGACTGAGCAAAATCTCGTCACTATGTTCGTTAATTGATTTTAAATGTTGATATATATCACATTAACGTTCTTGATGATTTAGTAATCCAATCTTTAACCCTTACTTAACAAGTGCCTATTCTGTTCCTTTTTTACGCAAAAGTCGTCATTTTTGTAGATACAGATCAAATACCTGATAGAATACCCTTAGTATTTACAAGAGGATTCGTTATGAGTGTCGAATTAGAAAAAAACCAAGTATGTGAGGCCTGCGGCTGTGCTGGCGAGATAGGCTTTATCATCAAAGAAGGTGACGAAGTTGCCGACGTAACGGTTTTCGCACAGACAAAAACAGAGCTAGAGTCTGAACTACAAAAATACATCGAGCTCGCTAAATCAGTATGTGCTGATGTTGAATACAATGTTTCAGAAATAACCGAAGAATCGAACCAAGCGACGGCTCGATTCAAATTTGAAGTAAGTGCTGAAAAACTTATCTTTGAATTAAAAACTCGCTCACTCGCGCGTTAATGAAAAAAGCGAGCATGATGCTCGCTTTTTATTTTTCCAATCTCTTAATCTTAAACCGCTCTAAATGAAACAGACAACTTCGGCGCGTTTATTTATCTTTTTTGAACACGACCCACTTTAACGAGCCATTGGTTTCAAAATCGTTCTCAGCGGTACACATCAGTAATACGCCTTCAACATTAATCACGGCCCCTGTGGTGTAGGCTTTATCATCGTAGTAACAGATACGCTGACCTACCTTACCGTCAGCAACTATTAGCGCTTTGTTTTCTGGTGTACTGTATGATTTAGCAAAAACGGAACCCGACAGCAGTACTGCAAAAACACCAGCGGTAAAAATAGATACACTTTTTAACTTCATGAAAATCTCCCTCAAACCTCAATAATACTAACAAGGACCCTTGTGAAGTTCTTGGAAGAATCTCATATTATTCAAATATCTACTGATATTTTTCTCACCTCTACACTTGGGTCTGCTTCACATTCAATCATTTAATTTATCTCATTTTAGTAAGCTTGAAGTTACTTAGCTCAGTAAAGAAGCGCACACTTTTAACGTGTATCTCTAATTTGAATATTTAAGTTATGAATCAAAAACTGTGAGCAAAAAATGCATAATAGGTTTATTTAAGTATAAGATAAGCACCTGTTGATCTCGGTATTTAACTAACTCTTTGACTATGCGTTTTGTTTCCCTATGCATTACTTCAATCCTGCTCTGCTCGTCTCCTTTGGCATATGAGCTAGATTACTATTCTAAGTTTGGTCACATCGATAATTACGGCAATCTTGATCTTAGAAACAAGCCTTACACCCAACTCCCCTCTGGCCTAGTGGTAAAGGGCAACTTAAACATCTCACAAACCCCTATCAAAACCTTGCCTAAAGGGCTTGATGTTGAAGGCAGTCTGGAAGCAACTAACAGCGCACTCAAAGTTATTCGCTCAGGAACAAAGATAAAAGGCTATGCAAACCTACTAGGTAGTAAGATCGAAAACTGGCCTAAAGGCATCAAACTAGGCGGTTACCTAAATCTGACAGATACACCGTTAAAAGCGCTTCCAGCTAAACTTCGAGTAAAAGGTGATCTAAGTGTTATTCGCACTCCCATTTCTGAACTTCCTGAAGGATTGGTGGTTGATGGTAATCTTTATATTGGAGGATCAGCGCTGAAAGTATTTCCAGACACAATGACGGTGAAAGGGAATATCTATTTAGGTGGTAACAGGATCACCAAATGGCCTAGCAATTTAACCCTTGGTGGCGCCGTCGCACCTTAAAGAGCAGATAAACAAAAGCCCCGGCAGGCCGAGGCTTTAAGGCATTCTGAATCAACAGAGTTCAGTGACGAAGATTACTCTTGGTTATTCACAGGATTAGCATAGCTCGCCACCAAATAAGGTCTTGCGCCTTCAGGTAGCTGATCCAACTTATCCGCGAGATGACGCTTAACCGCTTCCGTAATGATGCTCGAATCTTCATGCCCAGCAGCTAACAAGTTGATTGGGTACAACTTGTAGTTGTTGTGAATTTGGCGGTCGATTTCACCAGCAAGAGATTCCGGCGTTTCAAACTCTTGCTCAATCACATCACCAAACGCAACATGTACACGGCCTTTATAGCCAACGATACCTTGAATGATGCTTTCGATATCTTCAAATTCGCCTTTTTCATAGCGGCCATTTTCTGCTTTTTCGTACAGCTCTTTTGCTTTGGCAGCGTCACATGGATCATTTTCATAGGCAATCGAGACAGGAACGATTTTCAGAGAACGCGTGTACTCACCAAAGCTGATCTTTTGTTTACGACCTTCAACATGGAACATTTTTAAAATCGCAGGATCAGTAAAGTCGTTTCCATCTTTAGCACGGCCTTCCTTTTGGGCAATCCAAATTGAATTGCCAGTATCAAGCGAATGTTTGATATAGCTTGAAAGTTGTCCCAATGCTTTCATCATTTCTCTAGGCGCTTTAGCAGAGCGCTTAACGATGAAGCTCTTATTGAGTCGCATCAATTCTGTCGCACATGGCTTCTTCAGCAGGTTATCGCCAATCGCTATACGAACTGTACGGTGCCCACTTTGGTACAAGCCATAGTTTACGAGCGCAGGGTCCATCGCAATATCACGGTGGTTAGAAACGAATAGGTATGACGTGTTTTTATCCAGCTTATCCAAACCAGAAAAAGTGACGCCATCCGTTGTCTTATTCAATGTATCTTTCAGATACTTCTTCACTTCAATCTGAATTGCTTCGACAGAATCAAGCTTGCTCCACTTAGCTTTCAGGTAGATGCGCAGGATCGGGCTCATTAGCGTTTTGAACCACGCTGCTTTATTAGCAAAGCGATGTTCTAGGATAGCAGTGATAAATTCATCATCTTGGATTAGACGATCCAGCGCTGCTGGAATTTCTTCGTCGTTGTAAGGACGAATTTCAATATAAGGATCGGTATTGGCTGTCATTGTTCATTACATATCAAAAAAAGCTGGCACATTTTACGCATAGTTTTGCTGACAAGCAGCATTTCAACCCATACTTTTAACATGGTCATACCAGTTAAGCCACCATTTATCATGCTAAAAAATTCTCTCAGCAGGTTGGAATCGTATGGGTTTAACGTTACCCTTAGCGCCAAAAAACACTGGTACTCATAATGAACTACGCAATTGAATTTCACGACGCTAAATACCCCTTTCTTGATGTAGCTGCGCGTAAAAAAGCACTGAAGCACAGTCTATTGTCTGTCATCGAAGGGTTAGCCGTCATTAAATTGGGTAAGCAGGAGTATGCCATTGAACCAGGCCAATATTTTTGGATTCCTCAAGGATGTTTGAGCTCCCTCACCTTTTTACCTAATTCTCGTGTATATCGTTGTGATTTTTCTGTGCGTTTAAATGACGACTTCTCACAACAAGCGGGCTTTGTGAAGCCTTCACCGCTACTAAAAGCGCTCGTCGAGAAGCTAGCAACAACTGCCGAACGCTCGGATCTGCAAACCGATCTACTGACAGTAGTAAGACATGAAGTATTGACGCTGTCTCCTAAACTAGCGCACTCAACGTTAACGAGAACCATCAATCAATGGACTCCTGGCTGTGACATGAATATTTCTAAAGAGCTTTGCTTGGTACTAACACTACGTGAAGCAAGAAAAATGAAACTGTCGGGGAAGAAGGAAGAGCAAATTGTTGACTCTCTTTTTGCTGGTAACACCGAAGAATATGAACAGCTTTGCTTTTTAGTCTTTGGAGAAGCGCTATAACTTGCTCTTTAACAAGCTACGTTTTCAGCATTACGTAGAGTTACGGATACAGAAAGTAGAGATTCAAGTAAAAGCAAAAAGGGCGTACATTGATAATGTACGCCCTTTTTTCATTTGCTTGAGATGTCTAGAAAGGTACTTCTATCTGCATCATCCAGTCAGCGTCATAATATTCGTGCCAACGATAATCAAACCGCATTCTTGGCTGTCCGTCTGATTTATCACCAAAACCAACGCTGAACATCAACCCGTGACTACGAAGCCACTCTTCTGTATCCATTTTACTCTCTTCGTCTCGGAGCTCTTCCGGCATCCAAAAACCAAGACCAAAGTAATTCTTTTCTAAGTTTTGAGTTAGAAGTGGGGTCTCTTCCGGCTTAATCGCCCACTCCTCCCAATAGTTTTCTGTTGGTCCTTCAAGCTTCGCTTCCGCTGCATACCAAATCAATGCTTCAGTACTTAACACGCCGATGGAATCTAAAATTTCTTCACAGATAGGAAGAGTGTTATCTTCAAACACCACGGAACGATCAGAAAAATAGTTACACGCGGAATGAGCTTGTGTCACCACAAGCAGCGCACATGCACTAAATAAAACGACTCTGACCATGAAAATCTGACCTCTCAGTTCCCAGACAATGTTTCTCTGTATAAGCCTTTACTAAGTAATAAATCACGTACGGAAGGTGTTGTATAGGCGCCGATCTCTTCACCCTCGGCCAATGCTTTGCGAATATCCGTGCTTCTGACTTTTACTTTTTCAGGACATGCCATAACAGTCCAACGTTCCGTAATCTCTTCAGCTCTACTAAATTTAGCAAATTTGAAGAAATTATCAGGACCAATGACAAAAGTTATATCGGCAGTTGGGTAGATTTCTTGAATTTTTTCTAACAACGCATAGGTCGTCACACTTTGTCCAGGTTGGTATAAAGCTTGCTCTGCATCAGAACGCTGAACATTAGAAAGCCCCATATCCTTGATGAACACATCAACCATTTTGCACCGAGTTGGGTAATCAAGCATGTTCTTGCCCCAAGCGTGTGCAATGCTTGGCTCAAGTAGCACAAGATCAAAGTGGCTCAAAGACTCAATAACACTTTTATGCCCTAAACTAGGTGGGTTAAATGCACTACCAAAAATGGCGATTTTTTTCATATCCGGTGATTACCTGGTTGAAGAGAGTTTTCTAATCTGATGATTTCGGTATGATACTACTAATCTTTACAGCTTTTGACCCTAAAGTCGCGTTTAATGAGCCTCAACTGTATGGTTTATCACCATTTGAGCAAATGCGCTTTAGAGTCTGAAATATTTGCAGGAAAAGGAACCCTAAATGGAACAATCCATCCGTGACGAAATGCGCGTACTCCCTTCAATTGATCCGCATTTTGAAATTGAACGCCGTGTCGCTTTTATTAAGCGTAAATTGCAAGAAGCGGGCTGTAAGTCTCTTGTTCTTGGCATCAGCGGTGGCGTTGACTCAACGACATGTGGTCGTTTAGCTCAGTTGGCTGTAGACCAACTAAACGAAGAAGCGGGCAACAATAGCTACCAATTTATCGCAGTTCGTCTGCCATACGGGGAGCAAAAAGATGAAGATGAGGCTCAGCTCGCTCTGTCTTTTATCCAGCCAACCCATTCTGTATCGGTGAACATCAAAGCAGGTGTTGACGGGCTTCATTCGGCTTCTCACGTTGCATTAGAAGGCACAGACCTTCTACCAACTGATGCAGCAAAAGTCGACTTCGTAAAAGGCAATGTAAAAGCGCGTGCTCGCATGGTTGCTCAATACGAGATCGCGGGCTACGTAGGCGGCCTTGTTCTTGGTACTGATCACTCAGCAGAAAACATCACTGGTTTCTACACTAAATTTGGTGATGGCGCTTGTGACATGGCACCATTGTTCGGATTAAGTAAACGCCAAGTTCGTGAAGTGGCTGCTACATTGGGTGCACCTGAGCAACTAGTGAAGAAAGTGCCAACAGCAGACTTAGAAGAGCTTGCTCCACAAAAAGCAGATGAAGATGCCCTAAGCTTAACTTACGAGCAAATCGACGATTTCTTAGAGGGCAAACCCGTTCCACAGCAAGTAAGTGACCGTCTGGTAGCGATTTACAAAGCAACGCAGCACAAACGCCAGCCAATCCCGACGATTTACGACTAAGCGATATTTTCAGCTCTCTTTAAAACTCAAAACGCTGCTAAAAATAGCAGCGTTTTTTTGTCTAGGAACAGTTTTTGTCGAAGGACAAAGACGTTCTCGCCTAGTTGGTTACTGTTACGTCCGTCTCTGGCACAGCACAACACGCCAATACGGTTCCCATTGCACGTTCCTCATCAGTCAACGCGGGCACGTCCGGATGATGTACTTGACCCGACGTAAGCTGAACCTTACACGCGCCGCATAAGCCAGCACGACAGCTATTACTAACAACCTTCCCTGCATCTTCGAGCTGATCTAACAATGTTTTTTGGTTGTTGCCTACGACTTTAGTTCCATTAAAGTCAATAGCGAGACTTTTCTCTGGCTTTGACGTAAGAGAAGAAACTCCAAACGCTTCTTGATGGTAGTTTTCCTCTGGCAGCCCTTTTCTTAGTAGAAGACTTTTTGCTTTATCCATAAAGCCATCCGGGCCACATACAAACACCTGCCGCTGTTCAACATCTTTGATTTGCTTAATGTGTGACAAACTTAAACGCCCTTTCAAACCAAACCAATCAACAGCAGGTTGCGTTAAACAGACTTTTACTTCTAGCCCTGGGTGCTCACGCTTTAACTGCTCCAACTCTGAGCGACAAGGAATATCATTCTCGGTGCGACATTGATGGTAGAAAACCACATTATCCAACTGATTGTGATCCGCTAAGTAACGCACCATTGATAACATTGGTGTTACTCCGCTACCCGCAGAGAGTAACAGCAGAGGCTGCGCTTCATGCGTTTTAAGGTGGAACTGACCGTCAGGTTGTTCTGCCTCTAAAACATCACCGACTTGTAAGTTGTCTAAGAGTGAGTTAGAGACTCTTCCACCCGCGATACGCTTTACAGAAATAGCATAACGACCCGGGCGAGAAGGACTGGATGATAAGGTATAGCGTCGACCCACTTTCTTACCATCAATATTCACCTCTATTGGCAGGTGTTGTCCTGGCAAGTAATTAGGCAAAGAACCTTTGTTTGGCTCTAACCATAAGGTCACAAAGTCTTGGGCAATTTCTCCACGCTCAACACATGTAAGCTTCATGCGCACTGGCGAGTTATCTGCGTAAAACTCCGGCTCTTTGTACTCCAATACTTCAACTTTATCGCCTTGACGAATAATGCCTTCATTTCGCGCGACAAGATTCTGGCCAAAGAACACACCACCGACATCGTTTGCACGGAACTGTTGCAAGGTTTTGAGCGGCTCTTTGCTCTCACGGAATGTGCCTCTTTGGGTATTCACCGTAGTCAGGATACAGCGCTCGCAAGGTTTGAGAGACTCAAACTCTACCTCACCGATTCGTATGCGCTTCCATGAATCTTCTTCAAATGGCTTAGTATCAGAGACAACTAAGTTAGTACGAAACTGATCCATTGAGTGTAGCTCTGAACTTCTTCGGTTCAGCTCATCAAGTGAAGCTTGGCTGATCACTAAAACCGGATAACCATCAGCAAAACTGACGTTTTGACCTAGCTTTTCACGGACACGATTCGATTGCTCACCACTAAATAACAACTCAACGCGCAGCCCCAACACACGACTAAACCAGTCATCTGCATCATCTGTCGTGGTATAGGCAGTAAATGTATCTTTCCAAACCGTTGCAGGTGTCTCCTGCATTTTGAAATCTTGGTAACGGATTTTAAGTGGCTCCATACCCAAACTACTAAACACCACTCCATCGGACAATAGGGCAGACTTAATGGTTACCATTTGCGGATACTTTCGCGCAGTGATCATCGAGCCATCAGCTTTCGCAATCATAAAGCGACGATCGAAGCTCAATCCTTGCTTCTCAACCCATACGGACGACAGCGATAATCCGCCAACTGACTTAACCGGAAAAACATTAATTTGGGATAAAACGGGTTGCGACATGGCCTTCTTCCTACGGGTGTTTTTTATTTGTTGCGGTATTGTATACTCAAATCACATTAAGTTGCAGAGTCTACTGCCTCTTCATCCATCGCAACTTTCTCGAAACCATATTCTTATAAATTTGGTTTTAGTGACAAGTATTTACTACACTCAATATTCGCGTTTTTTAACACCGTTCTGACCAAATACCGTTTGATAAAGTGTGATACGACACACATAATTCACCCAAGTTATCACTACTCCCATTTATCGATTTGGAGCTTAATTATGGATACAAGAAAACTGGTTCTGATTCTGTTTTGTATCTTTCTTCCGCCTGTCGCGGTGTTTATGGAGAAAGGTCTAAATAAAGACTTTTTGATTAATCTAATATTGACGTGTTTCTTCTTTCTACCAGGTACGATCCACGCGCTTTGGTTAACAATGAAGTAACCACTTACACCCTCACTCTTTATAAAATTGAAAAATGGGATGAAATATGAGGGCAATTCCTCTATCATCCTGTCGCCTAAGCGCAAGCGTTTGCTCAAAAGCAAATACGGCGCTTAGGCTCCAATCAGACAACTTTTCAATGGTGGGAGCAATTAATGACAACACTGACTATCACTCGTCCTGACGACTGGCACGTTCACTTACGCGATGGGGAAGTTCTTAAAGACACCGTTCGCGACATCAGCCGCTACAATGGCCGTGCGCTGATTATGCCAAATACCGTCCCACCTGTTACCACAACTGAGCTCGCCCTAGCCTACCGTGACCGAATTATTAAAGAGCAACATGGCGAACAGTTTGAGCCTTTAATGGCGCTTTACCTTACAGATAACACGACACCAGACGAAATACGTAAGGCTAAAGCCACCGGAAACATTGTTGCTGCCAAGCTTTATCCTGCAGGCGCTACCACAAACTCAGATTCCGGTGTGACCAATGCGAAGAACATTTATCACGTTTTAGAAGCGATGGAAGAAGTCGGAATGTTACTTCTGGTTCATGGCGAAGTAACACATCACGATGTTGATATCTTCGACCGAGAGAAAGAATTCCTTGATACTGTCCTCGCTCCTATTGTCAATGACTTCCCTAATCTTAAAATCGTTCTAGAACATATCACCACCGCCGACGCAGCAAACTTCGTTAACAACGCCTCAGACAACGTAGCGGCTACCATCACTGCCCACCACCTTCTTTTCAACCGTAACCACATGCTTGTGGGTGGTATTAAACCTCATTTCTACTGTTTGCCAATTCTTAAGCGCGGAACCCACCAGCAAGCGCTGATCGAAGCAGCAACTAGTGGTAGCAAGAAGTTTTTCCTAGGTACAGACTCAGCGCCACATGCGAAAGGGGCAAAAGAATCGGCTTGCGGTTGTGCTGGTTCTTACACTGCACACGCAGCGCTAGAGCTTTATGCAGAAGTCTTCGAAAAAGAAGACAAGTTGGAAAACTTGGAAGCTTTCGCAAGCTTCAACGGTCCTGATTTTTACGGCATTGCACGTAACACAGATACGGTAACGTTAGAAAAATCCGCTTGGGATGTGCCAGAAACGATGCCATTTGGCAATGATATCGTTGTGCCTATTCGAGCAAATGAACAGATCGAGTGGAAAGTGAAGTAAGTACTTTACTGACATTTCACCTATAAAACAGGGTCATGCTTTTTGTAAAAAGAAGTCATGACCCTTGTTATTATCGTCTCATGTTTTAGATGTGATTATTGACCACGAAGCTTTTCAACCATCGTCCATACCGCAACCACAACCAACCCCGCCACAAAGCCGATAATACCGTTCAATAAAATAGGCAAAATGGCTGTAGCAACCGAATGACCACTAAAGTTCATAATAATCGGCTCTACAAAGTGATGAATGGCTGGCACGTTGTGCACCACAATTCCTCCACCCACCAAAAACATCGCAGCAGTTCCTACAATGGTTAACAACTTCATCAACTTTGGTGCAAAAGCGACCAAGGCCCCTCCGACTTTCGCCACCCAACCTTTACCGTTTGAGCGACTTTCAAGGTAAAGGCCTAAATCATCTAGCTTCACAATCCCAGCGACTAGTCCATAAACTCCAACCGTCATAATCACTGCAATTAAACTGACAACTAAAATTTGCGTAACAAGACTGGCTCCTGTCACGGTACCTAACGCAATCACGATGATTTCTGCTGAAAGGATAAAGTCTGTTCGAATCGCACCAGAAACTTTACGCTTTTCATACTCTTCTATCGACTCGCCAGTATTAACTAGCTCCTCTTTTTCTTCGTGCGGATGCGAGTGAGGAAACACTTTCTCAAGTACTTTCTCTGCCCCTTCAAAGCAGAGAAATAAGCCGCCAATTAGCAATAATGGCATAATAAGCCATGGAATAATCGCGCTAATAAGTAAAGCTGAAGGAACTAAAATCAATTTATTTTTGAATGAGCCTTTTGCAACCGCCCAAACCACTGGAATCTCTCGCTCAGATGCAACACCAGACACTTGTTGAGCGTTTAACGCTAGATCATCTCCCAACACACCTGCGGTTTTCTTTGCAGCCATTTTTGACATTAAGGCGACATCATCAAGCACCGTGGCAATATCGTCCAACAGTGTGAGTAAACTTGCTCCAGCCATTTTTTGTCTCTTATATGAAATTGAGTAAGTAACAAAATGTAACACCAATGAATCACTCATCAAAGTGATGATTTTGCAAAGAATACCACCCCAAATGGTGTTTTATATTGCCGTAAAGATAAGACAGGTCTAGTCTTGTGATACCTTTCAGCAGTCAAAAGAAAAAGTATAGATGAAAAGTGGATACATTTACCCAATCGGTACTCCTGGCCAACCTTGGAACGAAGAAGAACGTAAAGCTTGGTTAGCAACGCAAGAAGTAAAACGTAGCTACCAAGATGAAGTCGTCAGTAAAATCGATGCCCTACGCGAGCGTTTTGATGTTGAACAATATGGTGCGCTCTCATACAACGAGGCACGCTTCCCTCTGTTTTGTATCAAAACACGCAATTGGGATTCAACTAAACCTGCTGTGTTGGTCACAGGCGGCGTGCACGGTTACGAAACCAGCGGTGTACATGGCGCTTTAAAGTTTGTAGAAACGGAAGCAGAGCGCTATGCAGAGCATTTCAATATTGTCGTTGCACCCTGCGTAAGCCCTTGGGGTTACGAGGTGATCAACCGCTGGAATCCAAACGCGATTGATCCAAACCGCTCTTTCTATAAGGATAGCCCTGCCGAAGAGTCCGCTAACCTCATAAAGCTAGTTGCAACTTTAGGCGATGTGTTAATGCACATTGATCTACATGAAACGACAGATTCTGACGAAACTGAGTTCCGTCCAGCCTTAGCTGCTCGTGATGGTATTGAGTACATTGAAGGTATGATCCCAGATGGCTTTTACACGGTGGGAGATAGTGAAAACCCTCAGCCTGACTTCCAAAAAGCGGTCATTGAGTCAGTTGCAAAAGTGACTCACATTGCACCAGCAGATGAAAACGGAGAAATCATTGGTTCACCCGTCGTACAGTTTGGCGTTATCAACTACCCAATGGTAAAACTGGGCCTGTGTGGCGGCGTAACAAATTGCGTTTACGGCACGACAACGGAAGTGTACCCAGACAGCCCAACAGTGACCGACGAAGAATGTAACGATGCACAGGTTGCAGCCGTGGTGGGTGGTTTGAATTACATAATCGCTCAGCTATAACAATCGATTCTTGTATTGCTCCGGTGTCATGCCGGAGTATTTCTTGAACATCGCGATAAAAGGGCTAGCTTGGTTATAACCTAACGTCAGAGCGACTTCTTTCACAGTCTGCCCTTTACGCAGCAACTCCATAGAATGTAAATATCGCACACGTAAGCGCCACTCAGTAAAGCTCATGCCCAACTCACTCTGGCAATGTCTCGCTAACGTGCGTTCTGTGGTATGCACTTTTGCCGCCCACTCCGCCAAACTGATCTCATCCGTCGGCGATTCTTCTACTGCTTTTAAAATCGGTTCAAGATACTTATTGTCGGTAGTCGGTAAAAAGTGATGTTCGACTTCTTGCTTTGCAAGCTGGTCCAATAACACTTGTACCAAGCGCTTGTCTTCATCAGTTTGCGCGACGTTAATGTCACGCTGACGAAAGTCCTCAATGATGGCAGAAACGATGGGGGTGACTTTGATTAAACTGGTTTTGGTTGGAAAATGCGCCGTCAATTCAGGGGCAATGTTCAAAGAACAATATTCGATTGGCTTACGGTTGTAGCTAGTGTGACGAACTCCGGCGGGAACCCAAATAGCAAGATGTGGAGGTGCTAGAAATCTTGTGTCTTCTGCATCCATCTCCAGAATCCCACCGCTGATCAGTTGCACTTGCCCCCAAGGGTGGCTATGAATTCGTGTTTCTGTATTAGAGAGAAACGCTTCGAAATTCATAAATACATCTGATGGCGCACGATCGATTGATAAGGAGGGGTGAAGATTTCTGGCGCTCTTTTTCAAAATTGTCTTCCTATCGCTTACGATGTCTTTTAAGAGATACTTTTTATTATAAAGACCTGCCAGACTAGCGCCATCAATAATTGTGCTATAGGGTTCTCATGATTTATTTACTTCCGTTTTTCACCGTTATGATTTGGGGTGGTAACTCAATTGTGAACAAGATGGCTGCGAGCGCCATTGAACCAAGTGCGATGAGTTTCTACCGTTGGTTTGTCGCAATGGTACTCCTAACGCCATTTTGCCTGCCTGCAATCATCAAACAACGACACATTATTCGACCTTACTTAGCTAAGTTGGCGTTTCTTGCGTTACTTGGTATGGTTCTCAACCAGTCACTTGGATACTATGCCGGTTTAACAACAACGGCCTCTAATATGGCCCTGATCACCTCTTTAGTTCCTTTGATCAGTGTGTTTTTAAGTGTCCCATTGCTCGGTAAATCTATATCAATGTTAAGTATCGTCGGTGGTGTCATTTCGCTCGGCGGCTTGGCATTTATGCTTGGTCACGGTGATATCACTTACTTTTTACATCAAGACTTAACGCAAGGTGACAGCTTAATGCTCGTTGCTGCCATGGTATACGCGGCTTATTGTGTTCTGCTAAAACGCTGGAAAATGCCATTCAGTAGTTTGACTCTGGTTTACATGCAGGGCTTCTTTTCTGTTTTGATGCTCACACCACTTTGGCTCTCTAGTGAGCAACTGTTACCAAGCCAAGACGCGCTACCATTAATCGCTTATGCTGGTATTGCTGCTTCCATTTTCGCGCCGCTGATGTGGGTCAAAGCGATTGATTCAATTGGTGCTGATTCAAGTGCTATGTTCATGAACCTAATGCCTGTGGTTTCCGTCATACTTGCTTCAACACTAATTGGTGAGAAAATTTACGCTTACCACATTATTGGTGGGTTGTTAGTCATCTCTGGCGTTATCTTGTCGCAAATAAAAGTAAGACAGAGAAAACCATTATCCAATTCTGAGATTGCCTCTACCGCCAATTAACATCTACACCCCAAGCCACAGAACTACGCTGTGGCTTGTCACTTCCAGCGTTCGAATAAAAGTTAATATTTTGTTTCATTCGCTATTCCCGAAAATTCATCTTGCTGCTAAATTGGGAAAACAATAACCCATCAAGGAAAGACAGATGAGCAGTGGTCAAAGAGACATTACCCTTCGCTTTTTAGCAGAACCCAGCGATGTAAATTTTGGCGGAAAAGTGCACGGCGGCGCCGTAATGAAATGGATCGACTTGGCAGCGTACGCCTGCTCTGCAGCGTGGAGTGGTAAATATTGCATTACCGCATATGCTGGCGGCATTCGGTTTGTTGCGCCGATTCATGTCGGCAACTTAGTCGAAGTTAGCGCGAAAGTCATTTATACCGGACGAAGCTCAATGCACATTGCGATTGACGTGCAAGCTAGTGATCCAAAGCAAATGAAAAACAGACTCACCACTCACTGTATCGTTATCATGGTTGCTGTAGATGAAAACGGAAAACCAACCGATGTACCGAAATGGATTCCAGAGTCAGATGAAGACAAAGCCTTAGAGCAATCCGCTATCCGTCTTATGAACATGCGTAAAGAGATTGGGGAAGAAATGGAAGCACACGTTAAATATCTCAAGTAACTGGCATCCGTTAAGAACGCTATTAAGTACCTCAACGTTACCTAGACCCAGAGTGTGGAGCAACATCATGGTTTTGCCATTTGTTTCACGCTCGCCCTTCTCTGTCATAAATCCTTCACCTAGCTTTGCTTAAATCCATCCATTATTTTAGAGTTGGATAGAGTTTGGATCTTGAGACTAAAAGAAACGACCTTAAGTGAAGAGACGTTGACCAATTTAAAAGCGGTCGAGTACCAGTGGGTGAGAACCATGTACGTCGAGGGGTATAACGAAACAGAAATTAATCATTACATTCAAACTTGCTTTGGCGGTGACGTTACCTTTGCTAATCTATTTCGTCGCGTCGCACTGCAGCAAGAAAGTTTGTACACGCTGCTTCAATACGTTGGATGCGCACCTTCCAGCCGAGAGTTTTAATCTCTTCCTTCCCTACCTCAATTTAGCTTTTTACTAAGCTCTAGTTATTTATGTGAAGTGCTACGCAGGGCATTATTCAAGCCCTGTGTAATCCATTGCAAAGCCGCTAGTCTCTGTCTACTTATTGCAAAATTGCCTTTAACAGGCATAAAAAAACCTGAGTCTAAACTCAGGTTATGGTTACAAAAACTGTTAGTGATTGAATCGTAAGGAACTAAGCTAACAGCCAGCTATGCGTAACGCCAATAAAAGCCAAGATATTACTGATCGGCGGCCAAACCAAAAGTGTAATATCCGTGCTAAGTATAAGGGCGACCATGTGGTCGCCCTTTTCTAGTTATTCTTATCAATCTCAGACCACAAGAGATTATCCTTTCACACCACCAGCGGTTAGACCACCAACCAACCAGCGCTGCGCAAGTAAGAATACGGCAGTGATTGGCACTGCTGAAAGTACAGCAGCTGCGGCAAAGTCACCCCACAAGTAGTTTTGTGGATATAGGTATTGCTGCATACCCACTGCAAGTGTGTACGAGTCTACATCAGAAAGCAGTAGTGACGCTACAGGAACTTCACCAATTACCATGATGAACGACAATATGAAGACTACCGCTAGGATTGGCACAGACAGTGGCAGCAATACCAAACGGAATGCTTGCCATGGTGTAGCACCATCAAGAGCCGCTGCTTCTTCTAGAGACGAGTCAATACTTTCGAAGTAGCCTTTAATGGTCCAAACGTGCAGTGCGATACCGCCTAAGTAAGCGAAGATCAGACCGCCATGCGTGTTCAGACCAAGGAAAGGAATGTACTGACCCAGTTTGTCGAACAACGCGTACAGAGCAACCAGTGCCAACACCGCAGGGAACATCTGGAAGATCATCATCGCTTTAAGAATGGTGTTCTTACCTTTGAACTTCATACGAGCAAACGCGTAAGCCGATGTGGTTGATAGCGCCACGATTAGGATTGCAGAAATACCACCCACTTTTACCGAGTTCCACAACCATGTCATTACTGGGAATGGTGGCGGTGTAACTGTACCGTCTGGATTAGTCACCGAGAAACCTAATGCCAATTTCCAGTGATCAAGTGTTGGGTTGTCTGGGATCAGGCTACCCGTTGCAAAGTTACCTTCACGGAATGAAATCGCGATGATCATCAGTAAAGGGAAAATAATCAGTGCCAAGAATGCCCACATTGCAATATGAGTAGCCCAAACACGATACTTTAATGACTTACCTTGTACCATTGCCATTGTAATTTCTCCTTAGTCCTGAGCTACTTTAGTTACGCGTAGGTTGATAAGTGCCAATGCGCCAACCAATAGGAAGATAAGCGTTGCTACTGCACTTGCTAGACCGAAGTCTTGACCACCAGCACCTTCGAATGCGATTCGGTAGGTGTAACTTACTAGCAGGTCGGTGTAACCCGCAGGCTCTGATGTACCAATCATGTTTGGACCACCGCCAGTCAACAACTGGATAAGTACGAAGTTGTTGAAGTTAAATGCAAAACTCGCGATCAACAATGGTGTTAACGGCTTCAACATCATTGGTAGTGTGATACGTGTGAAGTTCGTGACAAAGTTCGCACCATCAATTGCTGATGCTTCATATAAATCGTCTGGAATCGCTTTTAGTAAGCCCATACACAAAATCATCATGTAAGGGAAACCAAGCCAAGTGTTCACAATTAAGATCATGGTTTTCGCCATGAACGGGTCAGAGAACCAAGCCGGGCTAATTCCGAATAAGCCTTCCAACAACATGTTGATCTCACCAAAGCTTTGGTTAAACAAACCTTTAAAGATCAAGATAGAAATAAACGCCGGAACTGCATAAGGCAGGATTAGCAACAAACGGTAAACTGAGCGACCTTTAAGTGCTTCCCACTGAACCACACTGGCAAGGACAAGACCAATAACAAGCGTAAACAATACGGTTAGCGCAGAGAAAACAATGGTCCAGATAAAGATACTGATAAACGGCTCTTTGATACCATCATCTTTCCAAACACGCTCAAAGTTGTGGGTACCAATGTTCACCACGAAACCTGGTGACGCTGTGCTGCCAACAAATTGACCGTTTTCATCGACAGGCTGGTAGTAACCTACTTCCATATTTGGACGTAGCGTTTCTTCAGTCCGGTTGTTGTAAAGCGTTTCACCATCTTCTTGTAATGTGTACAAAGGCACAACTGCAGCAAATTTGCGCAGCCCACTCATACGGATATCATCACCGCTTGGCAAATGTAAATCGACACTGCTCAACGCACTGCGGTTCTTAACAATCGCCTTGATTGATTCTTTTTCACCCGTCACTTCTTCAATTGGTGAAAGATCAAACTCCGATGCTGAAAGGTTATCAAGCTGAAAAGTCGGGCTTGCAAGTAGCTCACCATCTTTTTCAACCACAAGTTGATGGCCTTGCTCCGTTTTATACAAAGTGAACGGGTAGCTATCACCACTTTGGTAAGTTCGGTCCAAAAGTACGTTCTGAGCGCGATCAAAAGAGAGTTGGTTCTTCGCGCTATAGTTGGTAAACGCCAAACCTATGGTGTACGCCAAAGGAAAAAGAATGAAAAGGATCATCCCTGCTATACCAGGGTAGATGTAACGGTGTGCGTACGTCTTTTTGCTACCAAAGATGAACAACGCTAAAGCGGTAAGAATGAGCGTAAGTAGTGCAAACGCAATCTCACCGCGAGAATACATAAGGATTGTTGCGTAGCCATTGATGATGCCGACTGTGCCTAAAAGTGACCATTTCATGAACACTTTTTTGCTGCTCGGAAGGCTGGCTTCTGGTGCTGTCATAGCATTTGTACCTTGAACTGACTGCATAGGGAACCTGCTAGCGAATATAGAATAAATATAGAAAAGTAAGGAGGAGTTGCCTCCTCCTTAAAAAGGTCTTACTTAATTATTTAGTCATTTGTTTTTCTGCATCTGCAAGAGCTGCATCGACAGTTTGACGACCGTCAACTACGTTGATGATTGCGTTCTTAGCCGCACCCCAGAATGCGTTCATTTGAGGGATATTTGGCATGATTTCGCCGTTCATCGCATTGTCCATTGTTGCTGCGATACGAGTATCTGAATCAAGCTCACGTTGGAACGAGTTAAGTGCTACCGCACCTAGAGGCTTATCGTTGTTAACCATACGTAGGCCATCGTTTGTTAGTAGGTAGTTCTCAATGAACTCAACTGCTAGGTCTTTGTTTGGAGACGCAGTGCTGATACCAGCCGTTAGAACACCAACGAATGGCTTAGAAGATTGACCTTGGAACTTAGGTAGCGTAGTCACGCCGTAGTTAACGCCAGACTTCTCAATGTTGCCCCAAGACCATGGACCGTTAATCGTCATCGCTGTTTTGCCTTGGTTGAACGCAGACTCAGACACGGAGTAATCCATATCCGCAGAGATTACGCCTTTATCAACTAAGCCTTTTACGAAGCTCATTGCGTCTTTAACGCCTTCTTTCGCGATACCAGCGTCTTTAACATCGTAACCTTCAGAAGTGTATTTGAACGCGTAGCCGCCATCAGCCGCCATTAATGGCCAAGTGAAGTACGGTTCTTTTAGGTTCCACATGATTGCAGACTTGCCGTCTTTTTTAAGTTTTGCATCTAATGCTGCAACCTCTTCCCAAGACTTTGGTGGGTTTGGAACTAGGTCTTTGTTGTAGATTAGAGATAGAGACTCAACCGCAACTGGATAGCCGATCAATTTGCCGTCGTAACGTACTGCATCCCAAGCGAAATCAACGATACCTTCTTGAATATTCTTAGAAGGTTTAATTTCTGCTAGCAGGCCAGCTTCTGCGTAACCACCGAAACGGTCGTGAGCCCAGAATACGATATCAGGACCGTCGCCAGTCGCTGCAGTTTGAGGGAATTTGTCTTGAAGGCCATCTGGGTGAGCCACAGTCACTTTAATGCCTGTGTCTTCTTCAAATTTCTTACCAACTTCAGCAAGGCCGTTGTAGCCTTTATCACCGTTGATCCAGATAGTAAGTTGTCCTTCTTCGATGGCAGCATTAGCACCAAAAGAACCCAAAGCAACAAGAGTACCTAGTGCTACAGCGCTTAACTTTTTCATGTTCGTATCCTTTTTATATTTTTGATGTAGGGCTAGTCCATTGAGGTTCAGCCGTATTTCGACATATATCATCTGAAATAATCCAATATGTCTCATCCTCCTAATCCCTACGCCCTTACAATTATGACGTATTTTCGTGATCTAAATCGCCAAGGGTAAGAGACTCAAATCACAAAATGGATAGTTCCTGTGATCGGTTTCAACTTTAGGTGGTGCAATAATGTGATTTCCGACCAACTGCTTTCTTCCTCCTCCTTTTTTACTCCTCCCTTTCTACTCCCCCTACAATTATTTCTATTAGGAGGATGTCGCACTACGCACAATCTTAGAAACTGCAGTCATCCAAGAGTGGATGGTAAGAACCCTTTCCCAGCAGTGCCTACGTATTAGGAAAAAGATTTGCTGGTTTTGCATTGCCAGACGAGTGGAATGTCATTATTAGTGTTGTTTGTGGTAATTATTTCACGGGGGAGACAATACGAATAATGTGGGGGAGAGAAACTCGTACTTGGCTATGATGGGTAGCACTTCTATTCAGGACATTTTATTGAAGTGCTACCCTACTTTTCTTACCAACCGCAAGAACTTACCGATTCCTACTGTTACTGCTCGCTAGATAATTCATATAATGATGAGCGGTGAATAATAAAAAATTGATCGAGGACGAGCTACATGGCGAGTGTCACGTTAAAAAATGTTTGTAAAGCGTATGGCGACGTACTGATTTCTAAGAACGTAGACCTAACAATCAACGAAGGTGAATTTGTTGTTTTCGTAGGTCCATCAGGTTGTGGTAAATCTACCCTTTTACGTTGTATTGCCGGTCTTGAAGACATTACTTCAGGTGATTTGTATATTGGTGACCAGCGCATGAATGACGTCGAACCATCCAAACGTGGTGTTGGTATGGTATTCCAGTCTTACGCTCTTTACCCGCACCTTAACTTATATGACAACATGTCATTTGGCTTGAAACTAGCAAAAGCAGACAAAGCAGAAATCGACAAGCGTGTTGAACAAGCAGCAGAAATCCTACAACTAGGCCACTTGCTTGAGCGCCAACCAAAAGCACTTTCTGGTGGACAGCGTCAACGTGTGGCGATTGGCCGAACATTAGTATCGCAGCCAAATGTATTCCTTCTAGACGAGCCACTATCAAACTTGGATGCGGCACTGCGTGTAAACATGCGAGCACAAATTACTAAGCTACAACGCCAACTTGGTTGTACCATGATCTACGTAACGCACGATCAGGTAGAAGCGATGACAATGGCAGATAAAATCGTTGTACTAGACGGCGGTTATGTATCGCAAGTTGGTAAGCCGCTTGAACTTTACCATTACCCACAAAACCGCTTTGTAGCTGGCTTTATCGGTTCTCCGAAAATGAACTTCATGAGCGTGTTCATTGATGAAGTAGAAGCAGAGCGCGTCAAAGTTCAACTATCTAACGGCGTATCTTTCTGGATTCCGGTGGATGGTACAACAGTTAACCGCGGCGACCGAATGTCTTTAGGCATTCGCCCTGAGCACCTATTATCCGCTTCTGAAGCTGATGCAAGTATTCACGGTGAAGTGATGATTGTTGAGAAGCTAGGTAACGAAACTCAAGTATACCTAAATCTAGAAGGCGCGGACGCCGACGTTATTTTCCGTCAGCCGGACACGCTTGCAGTCGACACTGGCGATAAAATCGAGATCGGTATTCCAGCTCATCGTTGTCACCTGTTCCACAGTGATGGTCGCGCATGCCGCCGCCTATACAAAGAAAACGGCGTAGAAGTCGAATAGTTCATTCGTCCTTACTCAAAAATCCCTCTCACTTGAGAGGGATTTTTTTATCTTAATAAATATCAGCAATTCGATACTAAATCATTAATCGTGAACGAATCAAATCACCCGTTTCTTCTACCCTCACATAAACCATTGTCTTTGTACTGATACTTCATTTTTAATACTTTTCCTCATCCCTCATAAGTAAGTACCAGCTTTTTCCTAACCCGCCAAACTTAGCCAAAGGGCTAAATATCATTCTTATTTCCACTTACCTCAACAACGCAAATTTTTACACTTATCAACGAAATTACACGTGACAAAAAACTCAGCAGCATTCCACAGAATGCTCTGTGCACTAACTACTAATAACGTTCACGACACGGCAATTGGGGAAGACACCCAAGGGCGGTAGCGTGTCAGAAGGGAAACTGAGTCATGAAACAAAAAGGACTTATCCGCTCTCATGAGATGGAGTTCGCTTTTTTATATCGCATCTCAGATCTTGCTGTCATCGTCTCTTTTATGCTGCTTTTAGTGTTCAAAGACATGAATACTGCGATGGGGAAAGATTACGTCATATTGGCTTTCGTTGGAGGCATCTCTTTTCTATTTATGGCAGAAAGCGGCAATCTGTATCGCTCTTGGCGAACCAGTTCGTTTAAAGAGCAGATGTTTATTGTCTGTGTTTCTTGGGCGGTGACTTCTGCACTTATCTTTATTGTGCTGTATTTTTCTGAAGTCCATACCTTATTTGATAACACAATTTTAGTGCTGTGGTTTGCGATTACGCCCGCTCTGCTCTTAGCATGGCGAGTAACATTCCGTACCGGATTAGCCTATTTGAGAAAGAAAGGATTCAACACTCGCACTGCGATCATCATCGGCCAAACTCCTCACGGCATTACCCTAGCTAACGAAATTCAAAACCACACAGAACACGGCGTGCTTTTTGATGGCTTTTACGACGAACGATCTTCCGACAGATTGCCAAATTCTGATTATCCTATTAAAGGAGCTGTTGACCACGCCCTTGAGCGAGCTAAAAAAGGGGAAGTAGATTACGTCTATATCGCGATGCCAATGCACGCAAAAGAGCGCATTGCGTCACTTCTTAACCAATTCTCAGATACCACCGCAAATACGTATCTGATTCCCGACTTCTTCACTTATAACCTTTTACATTCTCGTTGGGCGCAGATCGGCCAAGTTCAAACACTAAGTGTCTTTGATACACCTTTTGCTGGAATTTCTTCTTGGGTAAAACGGTTTGAAGACATCTTGTTTTCGAGCATTATTTTGGTCTTAATCGCCCCTATTCTATTCGTCATTGCGATTGTCATTAAGGCAACGTCTAAAGGCCCTGTCATCTTTAAACAACATCGGTACGGTCTTGATGGACGCAAGATTGAAGTCTGGAAGTTCCGTTCAATGACAACCATGGATCAAGGTTCCAACGTGAAACAGGCGACAAAGAACGATCCTCGTATTACGCCTTTTGGCGGATTTCTACGTCGCACCTCTTTGGACGAACTACCTCAATTTATCAATGTACTGCAAGGGACCATGTCTATTGTCGGCCCACGCCCTCATGCCGTGGCACACAATGAAGAATACCGTCAGATCGTGGATCGCTACATGCTACGTCACAAAGTAAAACCAGGCATTACTGGCTGGGCGCAGATTAATGGTTATCGCGGCGAAACCGACACCTTAGAAAAAATGGAAAAGAGAGTCGAGTTTGATTTGGATTACATCCACCATTGGTCGGTTTGGATGGACATCAAAATCATCTTTATGACCGTTTTCAAAGGCTTCACTGGTGCTAACGCTTACTAAGGTTGAGATTATGAAGAAACTGACAATGGCAATAGCATTGAGTCTGTTTTCTACTGACTTGCTCGCAGAACCGATGGCTTACCAAACCGAGTCTGGTATAGAGTTGATTCCCCTCGTAAAAACTTTCTACGAGGGAGATGACAACATCAATAAAGCGGAAAAATCCGGCAATGTAGAGTCAGTCAATATTTGGGGTATAGAACCAAGCTTACTAGCACGTATAGAACGGAATCGCTATCGCGCAGATATTTTATATAAGTTAAAAGCTGGCTTTTCATCTGACGATCGCAACGACTTCGACGACCACACTTTTCAGTTTTCCAACTTTTTCGAATTTAATCATCGTCATCGTTTAGTGGTTGATTACCGTTTTCGCGCCCAGCATGAAGTTCGAGGAGAAGATATTACCGAAGGTAATGGTAGCGCAATCGACGCACCAATAGAGTTCAACCGTAACGATGTAAAAACCAATTATGTCTTTGGATCTAACGGTGCCAAAGGCAGACTCGAATTCGGTTTAGGCTATAGTGATAAAACCTATCAAAACTATCGTGACGGCTTGCCTGGTCGCCCAAACGCTAAAACTAAATACAACGATTTTCGAGCTCCCAATGCACATTTGGAGTTCTATTTAAGAGCGACGCCAAGAACCTATTGGTTAGTCGGAACAAACCAAATCGTAACCGAGTATCAGCACCGAAATTCTGCGCAGCCATCGAAAGATAACAACACCAGTTTCTATTACACCGGTGCCGAATGGGAAGTCACAGGAAAAACCAAAGGCATCGCTCGACTCGGTTATCAAATCAAAGATTTTGACAGCGCTAAACGAGAGACATTTAAAGGCTTTAGTTGGGATATCGGCTTTGAATGGTTGCCTCAAGAACAAACTCTAGTCAGCGTGAAAACCACTCAAGCGGCGGTTAACCCCGATCAAGATGGCGATTACAACCTACAAACTCGTTACCGACTGAACCTGAAGCACGATTGGAATAGTTACCTTGCAACTCGCTTAGGTGCTGTTTATCAACAAGATGATTACACGGGAATCTCCAGAAACGACGAACGGTACACTCTATCTTTTGGTATCGATTATCAGATCAAACGTTGGATACTGCTGCAAGCCGATTGGCAATACCAAGATAAAAACTCTAGCCGATCGGGTTATAGCTTCGAACAAAACATTTGGACTTTAAGCGCACAGTTTTCTCTGTAAAAAGGATTATTAATGAAGGCATTCATCAAATTCATGAGTGTAGCGTTGTTGCTATTTAGCACTTTGGTCAACGCTGACTCAAACGAGGAAGATTACTTACTCGATACTGGCGATACCATTTCCGTGCAGGTCTATGGTGAAGAAGATCTTACGATTAAAAATATTCTAATAACGTCAGATGGCTACTTTGATTACCCCTACCTTGGCCGAATTAAAGCAATCAAAAAAACACCAAAACAACTCAAGTACGAAATAGAAACGGGCTTAAAAGGCGATTATCTCATCAATCCAAAAGTGATGGTCACCATCAATAACTTTCGTCTGTTTTACGTTAATGGAGAAGTCAGGAAACCTGGTGGATTTGAGTACCGTCCAGGGTTAACCATAGAGAAGGCCATCGCTCTAGCAGGTGGCTTGACCGACAGAGCCTCACGCAAAGGCATTAACCTCACCAAGCATAAAACAGGTCAAACGATGGAGGGGGTCAGTATGCACCGCAACGTTGAACCTGGTGACATTGTATTTATTGACCAGAGCTTCTTTTAAGTGACAGGGAATCAAATGAACGGGACTCATCCAAATAATCTCCAGATGAACAAAGTAGAACTGATTCGTTTTGGCCATCACTTCAAAGCGATTAAAAAGAATTGGCTAAGCATCGCAGCATTCACGCTTCTGTTCTCATTAACTTGTACTTGGTATATCTACTCCAAAGCATCGATATACCAAGCTACAGCTACGCTACTCATCCAAGAGGAGCAAAAAAGCGCCCTTTCAATCGAGGAAGTATATG
Source organism: Vibrio sp. 1751 (assembly GCF_033339895.1). Taxonomy (NCBI): domain Bacteria; kingdom Pseudomonadati; phylum Pseudomonadota; class Gammaproteobacteria; order Vibrionales; family Vibrionaceae; genus Vibrio; species Vibrio sp. 1751. The sequence continues at coordinate 57,324 of NZ_JAWOVM010000005.1, read as the reverse complement.
GCGTCGACACGACAAAAAAAGAGTACTTTCAAACGCAAATCGCCATTTTAAAATCGAATCATATTGCAGATAAGGTCATTAGGGAGCTGAACCTCACCCAATTACCTGAATTCACAAGCTCAGGGGGGTTAAATAAAAAAATCGACCAAATAAAGTCGATTCCTTTTGTTCAAGACCTACTGAATGTGGCACCAAGCCCAAAAGAAACCGCGCAGTTTTCAGAGTCCTATTATCAGGCACTTCAAGCTTTCAGAAGTAAACTCGATATTGAGCCAGTACGTAACACCCAATTAGTCAGAATTCGCTTTCGTTCTACCGATCCTAAGCTTGCTACGACAATCGCCAACGCGGTCGGCCAAGCCTATATTGACGCAAATTTTGAAGCCAAATTGGTCGTTACACAAAATGCGGCTACTTGGTTGACAAATAACTCTCAAAAATTGGAGGAGCGATTACGTAACTCGGAGCAAGCGCTGCAAGAATTCTTGTTAAAAGAAGGGTTGATCGATATAAACGGTATTGATGAAATTTACGCAAATGAGCTAGAAGAACTCACTCGTAAGCTGAATATCGCTGTTAATAAGCGTATTGAAGCGCAGACGTTAATCCAACTGTTACGACGTAAATCTTCGCAAAGTTTAGACAGCTTGTTGTCAATTGATGAATTCGCTAATCAAGCGCAAATCCGCGATCTAAAATTGTCGGAAGCACAGGCAGCCAAAAATCTCTCTGAACTGGCACAGCGCTACGGACCTAAGCATGATCGAATGATTCAGGCGAAAGCACAGCTTGCTGAAATTCAATCAAGAACCCAGCAACTCATCCGGGACATTTCCTTCAGTAAGCAACAAGACCTTCTTGCTGCAAAAGCGCAAGAGGACATGCTTCGAGCAGAACTCGATAACAAAAAGTCAGACTTCCAATCGTTAGGGTCACAAAAAGCGCGTTACGAACAGTTAAAACGCGAGGTTGAATCCAATAAGGCACTCTATGAAGCGTTCTTAAATCGTGAGAAAGAGACCAACGCCACCAGCGACTACAAGAATGTCACTGCTCGCTTTACTGATAAAGCCATCATTCCTCTATTCCCGGTGGCACCACAACGAATCAAACTAGTACTGATTGCCACCTTTTTTGGCTTTGCCATTGCTTGCGCTCTGGTCATCATCTTAGAAACGATGCGAGAAGTTATCCGAAGCACAGCCGATGTGCAGGAGAAACTTGGTGTTACGTGTTTAGGTGTGATTCCTATGGTCAAAAAACGCAATTTGCGTAAAAACGGCGTCAGTTATACCGCGTATTTAGATGATGAAGAAAAGCTATTTAGTGAAGCTTGCCGCTCCGTCAGAACCTCGCTTCTGCTCAGATTAACCAACACGAAGCAAAAGATATTGCCCTTTACCTCTGCTATTCCAGAAGAAGGAAAAACATCGACCAGTATCAATATGGCGGTGTCGTTTTCAAAAATGGAAAAGGTGTTGATCATCGACTGCGATTTACGTCGACCTTCCATCGCAAAACGATTCGGTATTGCTGAATCAAGCCCTGGCTTAACGCATATCCTGACGATGGATACGCCAATCAAAGATTGTGTTACACATATAAAAGAAGCCAACTTAGATGTATTACCGGCCGGCCTAATTCCGCCAAACCCACAGGAATTACTGGCTTCTGATCGCTTTAAAAAGTTGCTCGAACATTTTCAAAATAAGTATGACCGGATCATTATCGATACACCACCCCTACTGTCAGTGAGTGACGCACTTATTCTTGGTCAGTATGCCAATGGTCTGATCACCGTCATTCGCTCAGAATCAACAAAATCATCACTGGTTAACCTTGCGTTATCTAAACAAATACAACACTCAGTTCCATCTCTTGGCGTCTTAATCACACAAGCCAAGGCCAAGGAAGGAGAGACGCTTTATGTCCAGAAATACGCCTACTAACGTAAACCTATCTTGGTACCAAACGTTGAAAAGCCAAGAACAGCCGGTATTGATCTATCAAATGGGCAAAGTAGGTTCGAGTGCATTAGAGCATTCCATTCCTAACTCGATTCACTTGCACGACCTTATGACCGTCGATGCGCAAAAACAAATATCCCCCGTTAGAGCGCAATTGCATAAGCCTCAGATCAATGCGTTAAAGCGACGACTAAAGCGTATAACGATGAGCCATATGTTAAAGCGCAAGAAAAAAGTTCGAATTATCTCGCTGGTGCGTGAACCGATCGGACGAAATGTCTCAATGTTCTTTCAAGCACTTCCTTTTTGGATGGCGGACAAATATCTAAAGGATGACAGCGCAATACGTACCGAACGACCGCAATTACTCCAAGAAGCATTTGATAAGCACATGAATCATCAATATGCGCTGCAGTGGTTTGACAACGAGATCAAACAACTAACAGGGATTGATGTGTTTAACGAGTCTTTTAATCACGAAGTAGGCTATCAAACATACCATAACAATAACTTCTCACTGTTGGTCATTCGAAGTGACAAGCTAACGAAGGCTAACTCCGCAGTTGAAGACTTTTTAGGTTACCCCGTGGATGTTGTTTATGAAAATCAATCAGACAACAAATGGTACTCGCCACTAATGAAAGAATTCAAAACGCAATTTCAACCTACACCCGAGTACGTTGAAGAAATGCTGAATTCTAAATTGACGAAGCACTTTTTCTCAAATGCAGAAATCACCGACCTTAAACAGCAATATCTGACCAATTAATCATGAAAACCAAGATTCTACATATTATTAATGATCTTTCTCAGAACGGCGGTGCTCAGAAGTTCTTAGTCGACCTTGTTTTAGAACATAAGCCTGAATACGAAATCAAAATTTTGGTCTTGTGTGATGAAAATGATTACTTACCAATGCTATCCGCCCAAGGGGTAGAGTGTTTTAACTGGCGCACTTTGTCATTGAGTGAGAAATTCTCTTTGCTGCGTTGGCCGGATGTCGTTCACGGGCACCTCTATCCTTCCATTTACCTAGCGCTATTGGCGGTAGGTAAAAAACGAATCCAGACTGAGCACTGTTCTTATAACCGTCGACGTGACTATCCGCTGTTTAAGTTCATGGAATACGTCTTATATTGGGGCCACGACTTGACGGTCAGTATTAGTGAAAAAGTACAAGATGAACTGGTGAAGTTCATGCCTCGCTACCAACACAAATATCACGTGGTGCACAATGGCGTTGATTTAAAAAGGTTTTCTATGACGCCAAGATGCGCCAGCCACCTAATCGACAAACCAGTTATCAAGATTGGAATGGTGGGCCGACTTCACCAACATAAAGATCATGAAACGCTTATCCAAGCACTTATCCATTTACCAAGACGATACGAACTCCACCTTGCGGGAGATGGAGAAAAAAAATCGTCACTGCAAGCATTGGCAACAAAAATCAACGTCGCGCAACGTGTTCACTTTCATGGCGTAGTTTCTGACATTCCAGCCTTTTTGAACGACATGGATATTTACGTGCAATCGTCGCACGTCGAAGGCTTTGGTTTGGCGGCGGTTGAGGCGATGGCAGCAGGCTTACCCGTACTATCGTCGGACGTACCTGGTTTGGATGAAGTCACCGGACGTGCCGAATATTTATTTCAAATTGGTAACGCCACTGAACTGAGCCAAAAAGTTCTCCAGCTGTGTGAAAGTGTTGAGCGGTACGACGCTGCAAGTCAATACTCCGTCAATAGGGCCTCTCTCTACACCATCGATAAATTTCGTGAAGGTTACTATGGAATCTACCAGCAGCTTTGCGCCAACAAATAGTTCCGCGCCATCGAGCCATCGCGCCTCATTGCTTGCAGCATGCCTATTAGCATTGTTCTTTATTCCTATGAAGTTTCGTGCTGGAGGAATAGCGCTAGCCCCATCTGACATCGCAAGCCTTTTGTCTATTGGTTTTACTGCATTAGTGGTATTGGAAGGAAAAGCTGAAAAACTCATGCATCCCTGTATAGGGTTCCTCGTATTGTTCACTGGGTATGTGTTCATAAATGGTCTGCTAAATCGCGTCCCTTTAATGCCGCTAGTTATAGAAACTGTGCAATGGTTAGCGATTTTGTGCCTACTGAGCCTAATGTACGCCTATGGCGTGTTTGATGACGAACGGGTAATGGTTTATTTCACGTATCTGTTGTTTTTCATCTGTACGCTCGTTGCCTTATGGCACTTTGCTCAGGGTTATCAAAGCGGGTTTAAGTTACTCGGGGTAAGTAAATACGGGTTCGGTGTACTGTGCTCACTACTGTACCTTTATCGAGATAAAATTCGCGCTTTTCACCTTTTGATGCTCGTAGCTTTAGTATTACTGGTGTTGTCACAAGAAAGAAAAGCGCTACTTGGTTTTTGTCTGCTTTTCTTCTTTGACCAACTGCTCGTAAAAAACTTAATGAGAAAATCGCTCAGCGAAACGTACACGTGGGCGATTTTATTAGCCTTGAGCTTCATTGTGTTTACTGCCGTCACAACCACACTCTACGTTGGGTTTGAAACGCTAGCAGACACATTGGAAATAACCCAAGAAGACGTCTTATTTGCCAACCAAAGTGAAGCCCGCTGGGTATCGAATCTTCATAGAAAACTTTTACTTGCCAATGGGCTAGATATTTTACTTCAACACCCAGTGCTAGGTGTCGGCGCGAAAATGTTACCCAACTTTATGATCAGTTACTTTAACTATGATGAGCTGGCGATCTACACCCACAACTTTGTGTTAGATACCGCAATTGAATACGGATTGCTTGGTATCGGTCTGCTGTTTGGTGGTTATTTTCTTTTTATTCGCTTTTGCTTCCGTAGTCTTAATGAAAACAGAAAAAGCCTATTACTTGCGATATACGCCCTCATCATGGTGTTTTTCGTTGCGGTAAACACCACCATAATTTTAATACTCTTATTACCCGTCATGATCAGCATGAGCAACGACTCAAGGGCCATTGCTCATACTTTTCCGGTAAACCATCACCACGAATATGAATAATCAAGGATAGGATAGATGAAGTATTCAATCTCTCGACAATTTGAAAAGAACCGAGAACTCCAAGCTGATAATTTTGTTTTAGTTTACCAAATGGGCAAAGTTGGCTCCTCATCAATTGAGCACACGCTAGGGGAGAAAAATATCCCGAGCTATCACATCCACACCTTTGATGATCACGAAGAATTTCACATGTATCACAATAAAAAAGACGTGAGTAAATTCTTCGACTTCCGAAACCGCGCACTCTATCGCTTAGTGCTCAAGCAGCGAAAACGTATCTTACAAAAACGCGAGCAGATTAAAATCGTTACGCTGGTCCGCGATCCAATCGCAACTGTCTTTTCTCGTTTCTTTCAAGACCTCCATTTGCAATTTATCGAAGGCAAAAAGAATGATGCAATTCACCGAGATATGGAAGTCACGTATCAGCACCTCGAGCATTGCTTTGATAACTATATCAATCTCAACTATTTTGCGGACTGGTTCGACAACGAGTTAAAGCGTAATTTCAATATCGATGTGATGCGCCAAGAGCTGGACAACACTCAACCTTTCTTCACATTCCAGAACGATCAGGCCAACGTCATGCTAATCAAGTGCGAACAGCTCAGTTCTCTTGATAAAGAAATCGGTGAGTTTCTTGAGTTGCAAGACTTCGTGCTGAAAAACAGCAACGAAGCGAAAAACAAGTGGTACTCCAATATCCACCAACACTTTAAGAATCACTACGACTTCTCAAAACTGTTCTATATGTACGATCTTCCCTTGTATCGCCACGTTTATTCAGAGCAAGAGCGTGATGCTTTTAAACACAAATGGATGCAAACACCAGGGACAAAATCATCATGAAGAAAGTACTCCATGTTACAGAAGCGTTTGGAGGTGGCGTTCAAACCGCCCTCTATAGTTATGTTCACTCATCCAGAGACGAGCCTTACCAGCATTTCTTGCTAGCCAGAGCCCGAGAAAACGACTTGACCAATGAGAACAGCCACCACATTTTCGTACAGACAAAGTGGGTAGAAGGCGGCTTGCTTCAATTTATTCGCGATGCAAACCACATGATTGCATCACTTGGTCCCGACGTCGTGCATTTGCACTCGAGTAAAGCAGGATTTCTCGGCCGATTTCTAAAGCTTGGCAAGGCACGCTTGGTTTACACACCGCACTGTTATGCCTTCGAACGTGAAGATATCTCAGAGCTTGCACGCCAGATCTATAAAGCACTAGAGAAAGTAAAACTGAGCAAAATTGATGTGGTTGCAGGCTGTAGCCAACGAGAGTGTGACCTAGCCATTAGCATTGGCGTGAAACGTGCCGAACTGCTCAACAACTACGTGTCTTATCAAAGTGAAGATCGTATAGAGCGAAACAAGCAAGAAACGCTGAAGCTCGTTGTACTTGGTCGTGTCACGCCCCAAAAAGATCCTCAGTTTCTTATCAGCACATTGCAGTTCCTTAATCGGTATGCGCTTAACCGCCCGATAGAGATCACATGGATAGGTGGCGGTGACCACGTACTCGAACAGAAATTACGCACTGAAAATGTGGATGTAACGGGCATGCTGCCTCGCGATGAGGTAGTTGAAAAGCTCAAGGGTTCAGACCTTTATCTACATACTGCAGCATGGGAAGGGATGCCGTTAACCATTCTAGAAGCATCCAAGTTACATCTTCCTATGGTTATTCGGACCATCGGCGCAACCAAAGATCTCAACTACCCGTTTTTAGCGCTCACACCTGAAGAAATGGCCAAGCAGATCGCGCATTGTGTCAATCATTATGAAGAGATCGATTTTCGCCAATATACAGCAGAATTAAACGATGCCTTCAGTGAAGAAAAACAGCGCCTCGCACTCAATAAACTTTACGGTTAAATGCCCCTATGTTTCACACTGTTCAACAAAAATTACTGTTGATGCCCAGCGGTACAAAAAGCTTGTTATCTACTGGATTAAAAACCGCAATCACGCGTGTGTTGAGTGCGCTATTTGCTTTTTTACTGACTCTGATTGTATCGAAGACCAGTGACGCTTCGACGGCCGGTCAATTTTTCTTTTTATTCAACCTAGTCTCGCTACTCGCTATCGTTTCTCAGCTAGGTTTTGATGTCTCGTTAGTTCGTTACAATGCGATCGCTTTTAATAACAAAGAGAAGCTTGAACAAAGCCAAAACTATAAAACCGCACTTTATCGAAGTATGGCATTTTGCTTGCTCGCCATAGGCGTTTTGTTGGCAGGGTTTAATCTGTTTCCAGAACAGCTAAACCAGACTCAATCACCAATGTATGCGATTACTTTATGCTTGCTTTGCATACCTTTCTTGGTGCTTGCGCAAACCAACAGTCGGGTGCTTCAAGCATGTAGAAAAGTCGTATCATCTCTGTTTGCGTTGCAGCTTGGGGTAAGCATGTTGATGGTCATTTTTGTCTTTGCCCTAGACTATATCGGTCAGCAAAATATCAACAATCTAATGACCGCACTGCTTTTAGCGAGCATAGGTGTCGCGGTCATATCTAGTGCCAATTGGCTGGGCTCAGATCAATATCAAACATCGGCTTTCGTACCAAACAAAAAAATGGTCTCTTCTGCCAAGCAAGTCTGGGTTGGCAGTATCTTCACGAATGTTCTTCAATGGGGAAGCCTTGTTATTACGGGCTTTTTTATCTCAACAGCGGAACTCGGTTTGTTAGCCGCAGCCCAACGTACATCACTACTGATTGGCTTCGTGCTGATTACCATTAACTTTGTGGTCGCCCCGATGTTTGCCTCTCTCTACAAAGAGCGTCAAATGCGCAAACTGCAGAACCTGAGCCGCTTGGCGTGCCGAGCCAATGTTGGTTTAGCGATTGTACCCGTAATTATTTGCACCCTCTTCCCCGAGTTTGTAATGCAGTTTTTTGGTGAGGAGTTTCTCGCCGCGGCGCCACTATTAGTCGTCCTTTCTCTGGGGCAGTTAGTCAATGTTGCGACTGGTTCAGTAGGTTTTTTATTATTAATGAGTGGTCATGAGAGAACCATGAAATACATTACAATTTCCTCCGGTACGGTGTCCATCTGCCTACTTGTTACGCTTTGCCAAATGTTTGGGGTGATTGGTGCAGCGTGGGCAATGGCAATTGGCATGGCTATCCAGAATTTAGCTGCACTGTACTTTGTAAAACGTTACTTAGGCTTCTTTCCAATAGGTTAATTATGGCTTTAATACTGGCACGCACGAGTTTTGTTTTAGTCCTGACGCTAACCGCTTCACTCTCTCTGTGGAAAAGCTCTGACTTACACCATACTGCTTACCTGCAAATGGAAACCTACTTAGGCGGATCGAGTACGCTTCACTTTACTTTCAGTTTATTGATCGGCTTTTTATCGGTTTTCACGTTCCCTTCTCTGGTGAGCTCGAATAAAACCGACATTTTTGGGATTCGTCTTTTGCTACTGCTGTTGGCTATCGTTTCAATGGAAGAAATAAGCCAACTTTTTATTCCAAATCGATCATTTAGTTTTGATGATCTCAGCACCAACTGGATAGGTGTTATCTCAGGTTACTTTAGTGCCAAGTTAATTCGCTTCATCCGCGCTCGATCGTTCTAGTAATACAGGAATCTCTGAGGGATTTGGGTATATAATTACGCCAAACAACCAGACTAACGAGTACATCATGCCATCTCATCCAACCAAGATTACTTTTTTTGAATTCTTAACTCCGTTGATCACGTCAGGCAAAAAGACGATAACGATTCGAGATGAATCAGAAAGCCATTACGTTCCCAATACAGAAGTCGAAGTTTTTACCTTAGAAACGGATCGTAAAGTCTGCGATATCAAGATACGTTCTGTAGAACCACTTCACTTTGAAGATATTAATGAGTTTCATGCAGAACAAGAAGCCATCGAACTACCAAAACTTAAGCAGTTAATTCGAGAAATCTACCCAAATACCGACACGCTATTTGTTATTGAGTATGAGCTGATTAAATAACCCACAACAAAGGCTAGACGACTGGTCTAATTCATTCTATAGTACACTTCATGAACGCAAAGACGAATGACACACGCCAACATATTCTCGACGTCGGATACGAGTTAATCGTAAACCGAGGGTTCACGAGTGTTGGTCTTTCAGAGCTATTAAAAAAGGCCGCAGTGCCAAAAGGCTCGTTTTATCATTACTTCAAATCCAAAGAACAATTTGGTGAAGCGATGATTCAAGACTACTTTACTAAGTATTTTGAGCGTTTAAACGCACGCTTTACCAATACTGAACTGAGTGGCTACCAACGCCTAATGAGCTATTTCGAAGAAATGGTCAAAGTAGAAGACGACGTGTGTAATGCGAACAAATGTTTATTGGTTAAGTTAAGTGCAGAAGTCTCCGATCTCTCTGAGTCAATGCGCTTGGCATTACGCCAAGGAGCAGACAAAACCATTCAAGCGATAGCGGATTGCATTGACATCGGCATTCAAGATGGCTCAATCCCCAATGGTGACAGTGCGTTATTAGCAAGGCAGATATACTACCTTTGGAATGGCGCTAGCTTGCTGAACAAACTTTATCAAGATCAGGCAGCATTGACGCAAAGTCTGACCTATACTCAACACTTACTGCAGAATACGCGCACTTGCCCATAACGGGCGGCGTGGAAGCAGAATGAACACCCTACACACGTTTCACTGTCAGAAAAAGCGTCAGTGTTAACACAGTAAACCTTCCCGCTTTACATAAGCGGGATATTTTGAAACAAATGCTAGACGACCGGTCTAATCAACAAGTGAGATAGATATGACTAACGCAACAAATCGCAGAATAGTACTCGCGTCACGTCCCCATGGTGCACCGACACAAGAAAACTTTCGTTTAGAAGAGGTAACGAAACCGACTCCGAAAGAGGGTGAAATGCTATTGAGAACGGTTTATTTATCTCTAGATCCATACATGCGTGGTCGCATGAGTGATGCCGAATCATACGCTGACCCTGTTGCAATTGATGACGTAATGGTCGGTGGTACAGTTTGTCAGGTAGAAACATCAAACCACCCAGATTACGAAGCAGGTGAATGGGTTCTTGCCTACACTGTTGGCTGGCAAGACTACGCTATCTCAACTGGTGAGATGGTCATTAAACTTGGTAAAGAACCGCAAAATCCTTCTTACGCGCTAGGCGTTGCAGGTATGCCAGGATTTACCGCGTACATGGGTTTACTCGACATTGGTCAGCCAAAACCAGGGGAAACCATCGTGGTAGCAGCTGCTACGGGGCCTGTAGGCGCAACAGTTGGTCAAATTGGTAAAATCAAAGGTTGCCGAGTTGTTGGTATAGCAGGCGGAGACGAAAAATGCCGTTACGCTAAAGAGGTGCTTGGTTTCGATGAGTGTATTGATCACAAAGCTGAAGATTTTGCAGAACAACTGAAAAATGCCTGTGACAAAGGTATTGATGTTTACTTCGAAAACGTAGGTGGCAAAGTATTCGAGGCTGTAATGCCACTTCTGAATACAAATGCGCGTATCCCACTTTGTGGTTTGGTTTCTCAGTACAACGCGACAGAGCTGCCTGAAGGTACCGACCACCTTCCATTACTAATGGGTAAGCTCCTGACCAAACGAATCAAGGTGCAAGGCTTCATCATTTTTGATGATTACGGACATCGTTACGGTGAATTTGCGCAAGATATTAATCAATGGTTGGCAGAAGGAAAGATCCAATACCGCGAACATCTAGTACAAGGACTGGATAATGCGCCAGAAGCATTCATCGGTCTGTTGGAAGGTAAGAATTTCGGCAAACTTGTAGTACAGATTAACGACCCATTATAAAAAGGGATATGTAAATGATTAAACTTCACCACCTCAATCAGTCTCGTTCAAAGCGCATCATTTGGTTACTTGAAGAGCTAGATGTAAATTACGAGATTGTACCCTATGTCCGTGATTCCGTGACCTTCATGGCACCGCCAGAACTAAAAAGTGTTCACCCATTAGGGAAGTCACCTGTTCTTGAAGATAACGGCGAGATTATCATTGAGTCAGGTGCAATGACCGAATATTTGATTGAGAAATACAGTGACGGAGCCTTTGCTCCTGAGCGTGGTACAAAAGCACACACAGAATATTTGCAATGGATGCACTTTGCAGAAAGCTCTGCAATTTTACCTATGCTGCTAAAAATCTTCGTAAGCAAAGAGCCAAATGAAACTCAGTTTTTATCAGGCTATGCCGACAAGGAAGCAATGAATGTACTAGGCTACTTCGAGCAATCTTTAGAAGGCAAAACTTACCTAGTAGAAGAGCGTCTGACTGGCGCAGACATCATGATGTCTTTCATTGTCGAATTGGTTCAAAAGTTTGGTTTAGTTAATCACTTCCCTAATATTGAACGTTATGGGAAACAGCTCGCGACACACCCAGCATTTGCAAAAGCTGAACAACTTGAAGTGAAGTACTCTTAATTACTTCGCCCCTTTGATGACGCGTAAAACTTCATTTAAGGGGCGATATTACTAACATCGTAGACACGCTAACTGGATAGCGCTCCCCCCAGTCAATCGCTTTCGAGAACGTCGATTGTTATGTCAATCAAGCTAATGTAGTAAATTTCTGATTCTAATATAGTTTCGACCATAGTCACCATCTATTGAATTGATAAGCAATATCAGTTTTCTCCCCCAGCTTTTCCGTAATAACCTCCTCTACAGTTTCTAAGGTATTGAACCCTGGAGGGGGAAGAAAAATGACAAACAAGAAATTGACTACAGCAGCAGGTTGCCCTGTCGCACATAACCAAAACGTTATGACTGCAGGTCCTCGTGGCCCTCAACTATTACAAGACGTTTGGTTCCTTGAAAAATTGGCACACTTTGACCGCGAAGTGATCCCAGAGCGTCGTATGCACGCAAAAGGTTCTGGTGCTTACGGTACGTTCACAGTAACGCACGACATCACAAAATACACTCGCGCTAAGATCTTCTCTGACATCGGCAAAAAAACAGAACTATTCGCTCGCTTCACTACCGTAGCTGGTGAGCGCGGTGCAGCAGACGCAGAACGTGACATCCGTGGTTTCGCACTAAAATTCTATACTGAAGAAGGTAACTGGGACTTGGTTGGTAACAACACACCAGTATTCTTCCTACGTGACCCACTAAAATTCCCAGACCTAAACCACGCAGTAAAACGCGACCCTCGCACTAACATGCGTAGCTCTACCAACAACTGGGATTTCTGGACATCACTACCAGAAGCATTCCACCAAGTGACTATCGTAATGAGTGACCGTGGTATCCCAGCTTCTTACCGTCATATGCATGGTTTTGGTAGCCACACATTCAGCTTCATCAACGCAGAAAACGAACGTTACTGGGTGAAATTCCACTTCAAAACTCAACAAGGCATCAAGAACCTGACTGACCAAGAAGCAGAAGCCATCGTAGGTAAAGACCGCGAAAGCCATCACCGTGACCTTTACGAAGCGATTGAGCGTCAAGACTTCCCTAAATGGAAGATGTACGTACAGATCATGCCTGAGTTAGAAGCGGATGAAGTCAACTTCAACCCATTCGACCTAACACGTGTATGGTCTCAAAAAGACTACCCACTGATCCCAGTTGGTGAGTTCGAACTGAACCGTAACCCAGAAAACTTCTACGCAGAAGTTGAGCAATCAGCGTTTAACCCAGCAGCAGTTGTACCTGGTATCGGCTTCTCTCCAGATAAGATGCTACAAGGTCGTCTGTTCGCTTACGGCGATGCTCAGCGTTACCGTCTAGGTGTGAACCATCATCAAATCCCAGTGAACGCACCTCGTTGCCCTGTTCACAGCTACCACCGTGATGGCGCAATGCGCGTTGATGGCAACTTTGGTTCAACACTGGGTTACGAGCCAAACTACAAACAAGAATGGGCAGAGCAACCAGATTACTCTGAGCCACCTCTACGCATCAATGGCAACGCTGATCACTACGATCATCGTGTAGACGAAGACTACTTCAGCCAAGCGGGTGACCTATTCCGTCTGATGAGCGAAGAGCAACGTCAAACTCTGTTCGATAACACAGCTCGCGCAATGGACGGTGTGCCAGAGTTCATCCAACAGCGCCACGTTCAACACGCATACCAAGCGGACGAAGCGTACGGCAAAGGTCTTGAAATTGCACTAGGCTTAAACAAGTAAGCGAACGCTGCAATCATTACACTGCGTGATTTAAAGACGAAAAAAGGAGGTGCTCTACAGCACCTCCTGATTTCAAATCACTAATCCTTAATCACAAGTCACAAACCATGCTCAAGGAGATTCATTATGATTAACTTAGATTTCTTTAAGCTCTTTGATACCAAAGAACTGTTTATCTATTACTGATTCATCAACTACTGATTTTTAGCTACCGCTTTGATCAGTACTGATGTATCCATGCGACCTAAACCATCACGTTGAAGGTCTGCGTATTGCTCATCCACTTTCTTAGTCAGTGGAAGTTCTAGACCCACTCGCTCAGCTTCTTGCAGACAGAAACCTAAGTCTTTGCGCATCCAATCAATAGCGAAGCCAAAATCGAACTTGTCTTCAGCCATCGTATTTGCGCGGTTTTCCATCTGCCAAGAACCTGCAGCGCCATGCTTAAGCGTTTCTACAACTTGAGCGATGTCCAAGCCTGATTTTTGTGCCAGCAACAAAGCTTCACTCAGACCTTGTAAAACGCCTCCAATACAGATTTGGTTTACCATCTTACAGCGTTGACCCTGACCGTTTTCACCCAGTAGCGTCATCTGCTTCGCGTACACATCCATCGCCGGAGACACACGGTCAAAAATGCTTTGTTCACCACCACACATGATGGTTAGAACACCATTTTCTGCGCCTGCTTGACCACCAGAAACTGGCGCATCAATGAAGTGATTACCATACTTAGCACACGCTTCAGCCAGCTCAACCGCTAGGTCTGCAGAAGTGGTCGTGTGATCGACTAGCACTGCGTCCGCTTTCAAGCCGACCAGAATGCCCTCTTCACCGTAAACAACGCTACGAACGTCATCATCATTACCCACACAGGTAAAAACGATGTCACAGCCTTCTGCCGCTTCACGTGGTGTTTCACAAGCTACGCCTTGGTATTCTTCAGCCCATTTGTCGGCTTTCGCTTTTGTGCGGTTGTATACTTTGGTTTCAAAGCCCGCTTTACTTAGGTAACCAGCCATTGGGTATCCCATCACACCCAGACCAATAAATGCTACTCGTTGTTTTTCCATTGCACGCTTCCCTTAGTTCACCTGACTGAAATGTTTCGTAACATGCTACTAAAGAATTGATATCATTACTCGTGATTTCTCTTTCCACGGTCTCGATGATCCTGCATTGCAGTCCGTTTATTGCGCCTTCTACACCCCTTTACTTGACGATTAGCGTAACAGTCAAAGCACTTACAAAGGTTCACTACTGCTTAGCGTGGAACATCGCTTGCCCACTCTTGTCTTTATTCGACCAGAAATTGATGTTGAACTGAGCATCATCGCTCATCTCAATACGGTGCCAGTACTGCGGTGGGCTGGTAGCAAACTGGCCTGCATTAATCACCACCACTACTTCTGCTTCTGTTGCGTGTTCATCAGCAAAGCCGTAGTAGGTCACTTGCCCTTCCATGACGCACAGCTGTCCAAACACTCCCTCAGCGGTATTGTGATGAGTCAGCAGCGCTGCTGGCACATTGTCTTTAGTGAAGAAAGGCGTTGAACGTTGAACAGTCCAGTCTTTGGGAATTCGTAGATGCGACATAATGATACCCTCTCTAATTACAATTCTTTTCGTTTAAATCGGTTAAGCCTGCGCGGCTTGAGACAACTCTCGAAGTAATGGAAATGCTTGCGTAACTTGCTCTCCCGTCACGACGAAGCCCATAAGTCGGCTATTTTCATCTTCTGCCTTAGCGGCAATGCCTGTTTGAGAAATCTGCACGATCCAGTTCGTCACCGAACTAAAATCGCCTGCCAATTGAATTGGGTAGCTCGGCGTTTTCACCTTTACCATCATAGGCGGTAGTTTCAGCTCTGCCTCTTGCCCTAGTAGCTGTTTGCCCAAAGCATTGGCACTTAGCACGATCGGTTGGAGGTACGGCATCATTCGACCTTGGATCTCAGCACAATCGCCTAATGCAAATACATTAGCTACTGATGTCTGTAATCGAGCATCCACCTCGATGCCTTTGTTCACGCTCACCCCACAAGCCTTCGCTAACCAAGTGTTAGCACGTAAACCCGCCGCTGAAATCACTACATCGGCTTCGATTGCTTTACCTTTGCTCAAGCTTGCCACCAGCGAATCATCTGAGTGATTGATCGCAACTACCCCAGTCTCCAAGGCAAGTTGAATACCTTGCTGCTTAAGTTGGTTTTCGAGCGGCAATGCGATGAATTCAGGAATCAAGTTAGCGAGCAAACGGGAATTTGGCTCAACCACCGTAACCGCTTTACCACTGGTTGCGAGATCCATGGCGATCTCGACGCCGATCAAACCACCACCCATTACTAGAATTCGTTCCGCACGGCTGATTTGCTCTTCCGCTAATTGATATTCTTGTAGCGAGTTCAGCGTTATCACCTCAGGTGCTGCATCGCCAGATATTGGCGGCACAAAAGCTTTCGCGCCTGTCGCAAACACCAGTTTGGAGTAAGGATAGGTTTGGCCGTTGGCGACCACTTGCTGAGCTTGCACGTCGACATGCTCAATCATGGTATGGGCGAGCAGTTCGATGTTGTGTTCCTGTGCGAACGCCTCACCACTTTTAACTACCAAGTCTTGGGCGGTTTGCTTGTTGCTGAATACATGACTCAAATCAGGCTTGTTGTATTCCGCGCCATCATCAGCAGTAAACACTTGCAGCGGAATATGTGCGTCCATTCGACGCACTGTTTTCACCAATTGGTAAGCCGCAAAGCCGCTACCAATAATCACAATAGGTGCTTGCATATTCGCCCCCTTACCCGTTGTATTCGACAAAGACGTCTTTACCCAAGTGACATTCTGGGCACAAGAAGTAATCTGGCACTTCAGACCATGCCGTACCCGGTTCAACGCCTTGATTAGGCTCGCCTTTAGCTGGGTCGTATACCCAATTACAAACGGTGCAAACCATGCATTGGCAATCTGCAGGATGCGCCTCGGCACTAGGGTTGCTAGGAGCAGCATCTACTACCGCTTGTGTTGCTACTTGTGCAGCGGGTTGTGATTGAACTTGTGGTGCAGACGCAGCAATCGCCGGAGCAAGAACAGGACTAGTCAGGTCATGCTTTGCCCACAATTTCGCGATGTTCTGACCATGTTCGCGACATTCACGCATCGCTTTACCATCTGGTCGCCATTTTGTTTTCAAGCTCACTGCGGTTTCAAAGCCTGCGTCAGTCAATCGAGCATGGATACGATCCACCGCACCACCGTTCCAACCGTAGCTACCGAACGCAGCGGCTTTCTTCGCCTTAAAGCGCAGACCGGTAATTTCTTCTAGCATGCCTGCGATCTTCGGCATCATGACGTTATTCATGGTAGAAGAACCAACCAAGATGCCTTTTGAGCGGAATACGTTGGCGAGAATTTCATTCTTATCATGCTTAGAGACATTAAAGACTTTGACCGCCACGCCAGGGTCGACATCGTGAATGCCTTGCGCAATGGCATCGGCCATCATTCGAGTGTTGTTTGACATTGAATCGTAGAAAATCGTAATGCGATCTTCTTGATAATTGTCTGCCCATGCTAAGTATTGCTCGATGATTTGAACCGGATTATCGCGCCATACAATACCGTGTGACGTGGCGATCATGTCGACAGGCAAATTGAAGCTCAGCACTTCTTTGATTTTAGCGGTTACCAAGCTGCTGAATGGCGTTAAGATGTTTGAGTAGTAACGCAAACACTGTTCCATCAACTCATTTTGATCCACTTCATCATTGAATAAGCGTTCATCGCAGTAGTGCTGACCAAATGCGTCGTTACTGAATAACACTGCATCGCCCGTTAGGTAAGTCATCATACTGTCCGGCCAATGCAGCATCGGCGCTTCCACGAAGACCAATTGCTTACCGTTACCAATATCAATGCTATCGCCCGTTTTTACGGTTTTGAAGTTCCACTCAGGATGGTGATGATGACCCACAATCGAATCAATCGCCGCTTCTGTACAGTAAATTGGCGTGTTCGGAATCTTCTCCATCAATGCCGACAATGCGCCTGAGTGATCTTCTTCAGCATGGTTTACTACGATAAAGTCGATAGACTTAAGGTCGATTTCCATTTCTAAATTTTGGATGAATTGTTGACTGAATCGATGATCGACCGTATCAACCAATACGGTTTTCTCTTCACGAATTAGATAACTGTTGTAGCTGGTACCTTTTGTCATTTTGTATTCTGTACCGTGGAAGTCTTGAACTTCCCAATCGCGTTGACCTACCCAGTGAATGTTGTTTTTTACGTGAATTGTCATAATTACTACCTTGAATGACGGGATAAACAAAAATAATTTCTTCTTGTATTGCACTGGGCGTGCCAACTTTTAATTACTATATATTTCAAAACCTTAATTAAAAATCAACTTTAACAAGTGTCATTTAGACACAGTTGAAAATTGTCATTAAGACACTACAATAGTCATATTGACACAACTGGTATTGGCTATGACTTCTTTAATCGCACAATGGCTACACATCACGCAAGACCTTAACTCGGCGCTCACTCAACAGGCTCGCTTCGATACGTTATTAACCACGATTCGAGATGTATTGAAGTGTGACTCTTCTGCCCTTCTTTTGTATGAAGACCAGCACTTTAAACCTTTAGCGATCAATGGATTGGCGAAAGAAGTGCTTGGACGCCGTTTTTCCATTGAGCAGCACCCAAGATTAGAAGCCATTGCCCGAGCAGGCGATATCGTGCGCTTTCCCTCCGACAGCGACTTACCTGATCCATACGATGGCTTGATTCCAAACCACGATGACAAACTGCATGTCCATTCCTGCATTGGTTTACCTCTGCTGATCGACGATCAACTGATTGGTGCCATTACGATTGACGCCTTCGACCCCAATCAATTTGATGGGCTACGCAACCAAGAGTTACGTTTTGTCAGCGCGTTGGCAGCAGGTGGCCTACACACTGCACTCCTACTAGAACAACTAGAGACACAAGCGAGCCTGCCACGTGACTCTTACGCTGAGAAACGCACCTTGAGCAACGAAATCATTGGCAACTCTCAGGGAATGAAGAATCTTCAAGAGCAGATTGATGCAGTCGCCGATACGGAATTGTCCGTGCTGGTCATGGGCGAAACGGGCGTAGGTAAAGAGTTGGTTGCCAGCGCTATTCACCATCGTTCTAGCCGCTCGAACAATACCTTGGTTTACCTCAACTGTGCAGCGCTGCCCGAATCGGTCGCGGAAAGCGAGTTGTTCGGACATATCAAAGGCGCATTTACGGGCGCAATCAGCAATCGTAAAGGTAAGTTCGAACAAGCCGATGGCGGCACACTATTTTTGGATGAAGTCGGCGAACTGTCGTTAGAGCTGCAAGCCAAGTTACTTCGAGCTCTACAATATGGAGACATTCAACGTGTGGGTGATGACCGCCATATTCGAGTCAACACACGCATCGTCGCCGCCACAAACCGTATATTGCATGAAGAAGTGACTGCTGGTCGCTTCCGAGCCGACTTGTATCATCGTTTAAGTGTCTTCCCGCTTCATGTTCCACCTCTTCGTGAACGTGAAGACGATGTGGTATTACTCGCAGGCTTTTTTGCCGAACGCTTAAGAAGCAAATTGGGATTGAACAGCATTCGTTTGTCCCCCACTTTAGTGCAAGCACTCAAAGACTATTCATGGCCAGGCAACGTGCGAGAGCTTGAGCATGTAATTAAACGTGCCGGTGTTTTGGCAAAAGCACGTACTCACGCCATGGACATTGAGTTGGTTGAGCAAGATTTTGATATTCGAACGCCGAATCAGAACATCAAGAACGTTGAAGAAACGGAGCAAAACTCTCGGCTTGAGCTACCAGAAGGTGGATTAAAGCCTGCCACAGACGCCTTCCAAAAAGCGATGATTGTTCGAGTTCTGGAAGAGAACCAAGGTAACTGGGCAGCAACGGCACGTCAGCTTGAATTAGATAACGGCAATTTGCACCGATTAGCAAAACGGCTAGGGATAAAATAGACACTAACGAATATCACCTAATATGGCATATTCATCGCCAAATAAAGAGCCGATGCCCAACCGCTCACTCAGCCCACTATAAGTAGTGAGCTGAGTGCTCAGATAGAATAGCCACCTAAGTTTGACGGTATTTTCTTCTAAATTTTATTGTCTTGAACCACCTCACAGATTTAATAACCCTTAACAATAAACACAATAATAGTTAAGGTATTTTTATGAGCCAGATCTAATAAAATTAAATATATAGTATTTATTTTAAGAATCTAAACTTTCAAAGTTCATCATAATAAATACAACCTCTATGTATACACTTTACCTTCAAAAAACATCAAAATATAATCCCTTCGATAAAAACACTTAAATGAATTTAACTGTATAAAAGTGAGGAGAATAAAATATGGGATATGGGGCGACAGTATATTCATTAGATACTGAAAAGGTTTTTAACGTACTAAAGAATGAGCGTAATCCAGAGCTAGAAAAAGCCATCATGGAAAGGTGTCAAGACTCCTTTAAAGTGATTAATGAAATGCTGGAAAGTAGTGGCGAAAGCATCCGAGCTGAAGAGCTTCTTATGCAGATGCTGTCTGAAGAGATAAAATACAGTCACTTGGGTTACGCCTATGCTTACTTGCTTGAAGCTATATGTAAGATCACTGGTTATTACTTATCCAATAACTCTTGGTATCCTTGCGATGTAAACGATTTCTGCGATATTCCATTCACTAATACCGATTATCCCATAAAATTCCCACTCCCTGACGATTTCCCTGTTTTTTTTATGATAAAAAATCAAGATATTCACCAAGATAACGTTGACTTCGGAGGCTTATCAGAGCAACAAATATCTGAAGTCAAGAGCTGGTACACTCATGCAGTCGTAAACAATCGTGACTTGGTATTATTTTATTATTAATTTTAACTATTAATAAATTATCCAATAGTTAAAATAACAATAGAATATTAATAAAACTCTAGCTTATATTAAGATAGAGTTTTATCTATTTAACTGAAATTTTTATAATTTTAAAAATATTATATTTCACACCTAATTTATAGACTCTGTGTATAGTGTGTTCAGAGGCAATGTGAACTCATAGGATCAAAATCAAGTTCTAATTTTTAGAAGAAAAAACGATCTGCTTGTGTCAAAATGCGCCATCCCAACCAAAAAGTCTTAATGTAATGAACTACCAAGCTGCTATTTTTGATATGGATGGTTTGCTCCTTGATACTGAGCGCGTCTGTATGCATATTTTCCAAGAAGCATGTGAAGCCCAGAACCTACCCTTCTATAAAGATGTTTACCTTTCAATCATTGGTCGCAATGCAGCGGGCATTGAAGTGATTTTTCGTAAAGCTTATGGGGATGATCTTGACCGCTTACACCAAGAGTGGCGCGACCGTTACGACGCTGTGGTTAAGCACCAAGCGATACCGGTAAAAGAAGGGGTGATTGAGCTGCTTGAGTGGTTGAAAGGCCAAGGGTTGCCAATTGCAGTCGCCACTTCTACAGCAAAAGAAGTGGCACAGAAGAAGTTGGAGTTAGCGGGCCTAAGCAAGTATTTCGACAACTTAACGACAGGCTGTGAAGTGTCACACGGCAAACCTGATCCAGAGATCTACCTGCTTGCAGCAAGTCGTCTAAGCGTAGATCCAACCAAATGTCTCGCCTTTGAAGATTCAAATAATGGCGTGCGTGCTGCTGTAGCAGCGAACATGATCACTTATCAAATCCCTGATTTGGTTGAGCCTTGTGACGAAATAAAGCAATTAGGCCATACTGTCGCACCTTCACTGCATGATGTGTTGCATGCGTTAAAACAAACTCGCTAGGTTTACTTGTCGTCTGTTCTATAGAAGCTCAGCAATTTAGCTGAGCTTCTTTCTCGAAACCTCTCCAATACCTTAAAACCAAACGATTCTTCCACCCGTTTAGCGAGATTAATTTCACCTTAACTCTGGCTAATCACGACTTTTGATTTAACTCACGCAATCGCATGAAATAAGGCATTTGAGTGATCAAATAGCGGAACTGACCAGTACAAGCTTGCAACAAAACGTCAATATACCGATTGAAGCACGTTTTTGGAGTGAAAATTGGCTGATAATGAGAACTATTGGATAAGATCAATCCAAGTCAGCCTAAAATACAAAATGGAGAGTGTTATATGTCTTTACGTTTATTAGCAACAACCTTCGCATTAGTCGGAATGAGCTTTGGTGCCCAAGCCAGTGCCGAGTGTGAAGTGTCATTAGATGCTAACGATATGATGCAGTTTTCTACTAAAACATTGAGCGTACCAGCCACTTGTAAAGAGGTAAAACTGACACTGAATCACACAGGTAAGATGCCAGCGCAATCGATGGGTCACAACGTGGTCATCTCTGACACAGCCAACCTACAAGCAGTCGGTACTGATGGCATGGCAGCTGGAGCAGAAAATAACTACGTAAAACCAAATGATGATCGCGTCTACGCTCACACAAAAGTAATTGGTGGCGGTGAAAGCACCAGCATTACGTTCAGTACTGAGAAAATGAAAGCCGGCGGTGACTATTCATTCTTCTGTTCGTTCCCGGGTCACTGGGCAATCATGCAGGGTAAATTTGAGCTAAAATAAAAGATTTAGCCAAGCCAAAAGAAGACTCATTATAGGGAAGCCAAGGCTTCCCTTTTTGATAGATAAAATAGCAATTGAGAAAGGTCTAACACGTCTGGAAACGTGACCAAGAAACATAGCAAGTAAGAAACCCTTGCTCCATTGAGATTAAGTTCTTTTACGAAAACTCATGGGTAAAAATCGGTTTTTTGTTTTGCCTTTCCGAGACACTACTAAATGATAAAAGTCATTCAATACCATGTAACTCTTTCCAGTTTCCTGGATGAACCACATAGCCGAACAGAGCATGCCCACCATAAACCAATTCAGTTCCTTCCGGTATCCACAGCATCTGACCTGGGTGCACAAAATGTGTTTCACCATTTGCGGTCAGCTCGAAACAGCCTTCAATCACGAAAATAACTTCATCATAAAGCACCGTCCAAGCCACTTGAGCGCCTTCCCATTTAGCAAAGCCTACGCCAATGTTTGGTGAAATTTCCGGGCTTAACGCTCGGGCTACGTACGCCATTCCCGGCGTATCACCACGAACATTGAAATCTAGGTTTTTACTATCAACGAGTTTGACTTGCTTCATAATTCACTCCGGCTTTGCCATTTTGCTAATTGGATACGCGTTTTTACTCCCAAACCTAAAAAAGGCTCTGGCGGATTCAAACAAGGCATTCCTGTCACTTGCTGTATGTCATCCAATGATTTAGATGTCGCACCAACGACATAGTCAGCTAACAGTGTTCCAGAAATGGTTCCCCACGCAGCACCAACACCATTGTCACAAGCGCTGGCATAAACACCTTCATCTAATTGGCCGAAAAAGTTAGTAAAGTTACGAGAGATGGCATACACCCCACCCCATGTGTGAGTAAATGGTACGTCGGCCAGCTCGGGATAACGCGCCAGAAAGACCTGACGATGATCGTCGCGAATTTGTTCTCTGACTTTATCGTTCATGCTTGAGCCATATTTCGGCACGTGTTTGTAAGTATTGCGGATCAAAATACGTCGATCGGCGGTCATACGTAACGTCGTTCCCGCATGATCAGCTGGAGTTAACCCCCAATTCAGCTCACCTCCGTATCGCTGCATTTCTGCGTCGGTTAATGGACGCGTCCAGCTTGCAAACGTCATCACTGGAAGTAATCTGTTTTTAAGATAACCAAACTCCCGAGTAAAAATGCTGGTCCCAAGCAGCAGTTCAGGGGTTTCAACAGAGCCACTATCTCCATGTAATACCCAGCAACCGTTTTCTTTACTGAGCTTGCGGATTGGCGAGTTTTCTAACACCTCGACGTTCTCTGGAAGGCTTTCCCCTAGCCCACGCACCAAAGCAGCAGGTTGCATTAAATAACCACCTGGCGTGTAAATTGCTCGGCTGTAGTAGTTGGTTCCCAAGACTTTCGCCAGCTCACTGCCATTAACATGGAAGTATGGTTCGCCAAGGTCTTTCATTAGGTGCTCAAAGTGATCGAGATATGCTTCACCGCGCGCCCCTACGGCTCCTTGATATTTGCCCTTTGCTGACCACTGACAAGAAATACTGTGCTTCGACACTAAAGTGTTTAGCTGAGCAATCGCAGAACGGTTGAGTGATAATAACTTTTGCTTGTGCTCAGGGTCGGGATGCTCAAGTGAAAACTTATGAGGCAAATCGATAACAAAGCCCGAATTTCTTCCTGAAGCCCCTTGGCCGATACGTTGCGCATCAATCAGTATAATTCGTGCATTAGGCATAAGTTCAGCTAAACGTCTTGCCATAGCTAGGCCTGCGAAACCGGCACCTAACACGGCATAGTCAGCACTTTGTTTACCTTTTAACGCCGATTTTTCTGGAATACTTGGCAACGCATGGTACCAACCACACGTCACGTCATCATTGGGTAAATGAATCATCTTTTTTCTCCGCTACGCTGCTGACAGTTTCAGTGACAATTGATCTAGCCAAGGGCCGCGTAATGACTGTACTTTTCTTCCTAGCAACGCAAAACCGAGCATTGCTCCTTCTGGTGAATAAAACGCAGCGGTCAATTCATCTGCTTGGGTCTCGATGTACCATTGTCCCTGTTCTTCAGCGGCTACCGGGAAAATCGTGAGTGGAAGAATCGGCGTTTTTACAATCACTGGAGTTGGTGTTAACGAGATAGGGGCGACATCGCCTAGCAAGCTTTTCGCTACAGAAGGGATCATTTGATTAATCGGTGCAATATAGGGCTGCCAACCTTGCTCAGTTTCAACACAGTCACCTAGCGAGTAAATATTCTCATCACTCGTCTGGCCGAATTGATTCACTTTAATGCCCCGGCCAACTTCAAGCCCCGCGCGCTCAGCCAGAGAAACATTTGGCTTGAGTCCAACCGCGCTCAGCACTAGATCTGCTTCAATCTGCTTGCCACTGTTTAGATGTAAAACCGCACTGGATGCGGACCTTGGCTCGATTCTGGTGATACTGTCTTGTAGAGCCCATTGCACGCCTCGATCGGCAAGTGCGCTTTGTAATGATTCACCCAACTGTTGCGGGATCAAACGCTCCATTGGCCATTGACCCAACCCGATAACTGTTACTTCATAACCGCTTTCGATCAGATCATTTGCGAACTCACAGCCAATTAAGCCATCACCTAGGATCGCGATGCGCTTTTTGTCTTGCAGCTCCGCTCTGAAACGGCGGTAATCAACTAAGTCGTTCACACTCATAACCCAAGAGCGATCGCCCTCAATTGGGATTTCAATCGGTGATGCACCTGTTGCCAGTACCAAGCGGCTGTAGGCGTATTTACCGATGGAGGTATGTAACGTTGAATTGGCACGATCGATCTGTTCAACACGGGTATGCGGGTAAACTCGGATGTTGAGACGGCTTTCCCACTCCAACGCGCTCTCACTTTGTAGCGCGTCGCCGTCTTTATTCATGACCAGTGCATTAGACAAGGCAGGCTTGCTGTACAGTGCGCCATCATCAGCGGTAAAGACAGTGATCGGAACCGTCTCAGATTGCGCTCTAAGTGCCGCCGCCAACTGGTAACCACTGTGGCCACTACCGATGATAACGATAGGGTCATTTGAGAATACAGGTTGAGTAACTTCAGATGGAAGAGGCTGAGCAGTATTTGGCTGAACAGACGATCCTACCGATACCGAAGACACTGCCGCGACCTCTTCTACTGGCGCATCGTCGGTAATTTCGATCATTTCAAAATCGGCCTTACCCACTAAACAGTCAGGACATAACCAGTCATCCGGTACATCTTCCCATGCTGTTCCTGGTGCAATGCCATCGGATGGCCAACCTTGTGCTTCATCATAGATTAAGCCGCAAATAATACAGAGCCACTTTCTCATCACTTATACTCCAACTACCTTGTTCAGAATTTCCGTGTTTACAAACCGCTGTCAGATTTGTTGTGATTCCATCAACCTCGCCCTAGCTTGTGGTCTGAAATCCAAGCCGGTACGAGGTGATGAAAATACAGTTACACGGTAGCTATACGTTGCTGTCTTGCTGCAAACGAATGGCAATATTGCGTGTCTGGACGTAGCTATAAATCGCTTCTTGTCCTTTTTCTCGCCCAAACCCGGACAAGCCCACGCCACCAAATGGTGTTTCGATGCCACCAGCAAACCATTCATTGATGAACACTTGTCCACCACGCAGTTGCTGTGCCACACGCAATGTTTGGTTTAGGCTTTCACCAAAGACACCAGCGACCAGGCCAAAATCGGTGCCATTCGCGATTTCAACGGCCTCTTGCTCGGTTTCAAACGGTGTAATTACCAGTACAGGACCAAACACTTCTTCTTGAGCAATACGCATATCTGGTGAGGCTTCAATCACCGTCGGTGCCACAAAGTAACCCGACAAATCAGGGGCGTATCCACCCGTTAGGATGTTCGCGCCGTCGGCTTTTGCTTGTTCTATCATTTCAAGCACGCGCGCTTGTTGATCAGCCGATACCAACGGTGTTATATCCGGCTGGCTTTCACCTTGACCAATGGTTAGGTCTTGCGCCATTTTCACTACCGCCGCTTTTACTTCTTCATAACGCTCTTTTTGAATTAGCAAACGAGACATTGCCGAACAAACTTGACCAGCGTTAAAGAAAATACCGACTTGAACGCTTTGTAAAAGCGTTTCGAGACTCACATCTTTCAGTGCGATAGCGGCCGATTTACCACCCAGCTCCATCACAGATGGTGTGGCGCGTTGCGCTGAATCTTTCAGTATGCGTTGGCCGGTCGGCACAGAACCTGTAAAGACAATTTGATCAACGTCTTGATGCTGCACCAAGTGGCTGCCAACTACGGAGCCTTTGCCACATAGCAAGTTAATCGCGCCTTTTGGGAAACCCGCTTTTTCAATCGCTTTAATCAACAACGTCATAGCGAGTGGGGAAATCTCTGGCGATTTGATCACCACTGCGTTACCAGCAGCTAATGCAGGTGCTAATGAGCGTGCACAAATAGAAACTGGGAAATTCCACGGCACAATCTGCACTGACACACCAAACGGCACATATTGGGTGAAATCGACATAATCTTTACCCAACGGAATTGACGTGCCTTCCAGCTTGTCGGCCATGCCAGCGTAGTATTCGAAGTAACGTGCCGATTCTAAAAACTCATCTTTGGCATCTTGCAAAGATTTCCCATTTTCACGGCAGGCAACTAACCCACCTTCATCAACCATTTCACGAATAGCCGCGGCGGCTTTTAACATCCACTCGGTTCTGACGGCTGGACGAACGTCCGAAAGAACGCCTTGATTGACTACTCGACGTGCCGCTGCCATTGCGCGGTCGGCATCGGTGATAGTGGCTTCTGCAACCGTCGCATACGCTTCGGCTGTGCCAGGGTTCATGATGGTCAGCGCTTGCTCTGAATCGCACCACTCACCATCAATATAATTAAGGTAATGCATCATATTACTGCTCCAGTGCCGCTTTCACTTGCTTTGCCAACCAGGTTTGAAAGAAATGCGTCGGAACATCCATTTCTGGTGAGAACACACCACCACCAAAGCCAGGTGAGTAACGACCTTCCTGCATGCCCTCGACCGCTCCAATATCTTCGCCGAATACGACTCGCCATGACTCAACGGTAGCAGTACGGCACGCAGCGAACTCATCTTTCGTTGCTTCATCACCCACATAGAAAACACGTAGGTGCTCAACACTCTTATTCGCAGTGATTGGTTCAATCATCATCGCAAAGGCATGATCGGCTTGAATACCAAGCAACACGTTTGGAAAGAGTGCAACGTATTCTGCATGACGCAGTTTATCTTCTGGCCAGCTTGGAAATTTAGGTAAGTGTGTTCCTGCAGTATCAGAGAGGTTGTATGCGAGACTACCTTGGCCAGCAAAACGCTCTGCAAACATGATGTTGTAGTGATCCTCTAGGCGAGAATAACTATTCAAACTCGGATGCACCCAAGGTAAGTGGTAAGCTTCACAGTAGTTTTCTACGGCAAGCTTCCAGTTACTTTTCACTTCTATCTCTAAGTTGCCACCCATGTTCACGCGGCGAAGAAGCCCTAATCCTTCTTCACCTAAGAATTGCTGCCAACGTTGCTCTAGCGGCGCGATATGCTCTTCAAAGCTTTCTGCTTTGCCCGATAAGTTGACGAATACCATGTCCATCCAAATGGCTGAACGAAGTGGCTTAAGGCCGTGCTTTTCACACTTAAATCGATCATCTTTATGTTTTGCGATACCACCAATGTGTGGTGTGCCTTTTAGATTGCCGTCAAGATCGTACGTCCATGAATGGTAAGGACAGCGAATCATGCCTTGAACTTCGCCTGCCTCATGAACCAGCTTCATACCACGATGACTACATACGTTGTGGAAAACTTGGACTTCACCTTGGCGATTTCTCATCATGAGTAGTGGAAGATTCATGAAATCAAGTGGCATCACATAACCATTTTTAAGCAGGTCTGATGCAAAACCAATACATACCCAAGTGTTACCAAACACCTGATCACGCTCAAAAGTAAAATACTCTTCGCTGGTGTAGGCCTGATTCGGCATTCCTGTTGCTTCACTGATTGGGTTCAGTACATTATCAACAAGTTCAACAGGAATAATGGTTTGGTTGACATTGCTCATATTCTTATCTCCGAGAGTCGAGTTGCATCCAGTGCGTACAACGTCGTGTTGTGTTAGTGGAGATGATTTTGATTAACAATCCGGCAACAAACAAACGACTTTTTCGCCGGGCTTGGATGAGTTTTTGTCATTCATGCATTGATCTCGAACAAAAAAATAACCTTTTAATTAACAATGATCTTCTTGTCATGATTAATACTCATTAACCGATGAGTATTAATCAGTTGAAACACAAAAGCCCTCTCTCTACTCTCTTTCAAAAATTAACAATAACGCAACAAACAATAACGCTAAAACAAACGCACTGTGAGGGATGCCTATGAGAGCAACATCTGGGATATTGAAAGGACTCAATCCGACTGTGACAATCGCATCAAAGATCGTCGTTATCGGTTTTGTACTTTTCTGCGCCATTCTCGCCAACCAAGCGGGCCAATACTTCGAAACGATTTCCGGCATTTTGCTACAGAATATGAAGTGGTTTTACATCGGACTTGTTTCACTCGTTGTCGGTTTTCTTCTTTACCTTATGGTTAGTCGATATGGGCATATTCGTTTGAGTAAAGATGACGAAAAACCAGAGTTTAGTTATTTGTCTTGGGTATCCATGCTTTTTTCCGGAGGCATGGGGATAGGCTTAATTTTCTGGTCGGTCGCCGAACCGATGTGGCATTACGCTGACAACCCATTTACTCAAGGCCTGACCAATGAAGCCGCAACAACATCAATGAAACTGACATTCTTTCACTGGGGTCTACATCCTTGGTCTGTCTTTATCATTGTTGCACTCGCATTAGCTTACTTTTCCTACCGTAAAGATCTGCCTTTTACCCTACGCTCTATCTTGTACCCTTTGATTGGTGATCGTATTTATGGGCCTATCGGACACACGGTTGATATCCTAACAGTCGCGGTGACTGCTTTCGGTATCTCTCAAACCTTGGGGATGGGAGTTATCCAAATAAACTCTGGTTTGAATCAAGCCTTTGGTCTAGACATTAGTTTGGGGATTCAACTCTTTATTATCGTTTCCCTTTGTACTTGTGCGGTTGCGTCGGTGCTATCTGGTGTAGGAAAAGGTATTCGCCGTTTATCAGAATGGAACATGCTGCTTTCACTCGCACTCGTGCTAGTCGTACTTTACATTGGTCCAACTCGCTATATCTTAAATACGCTACTCGAAAGTACGGGGCTTTATGCACAAAACATTGTCGGTATGAGCTTATGGAGCGATGCACAGAATGACTCTGGCTGGCAAAACTGGTGGACGGCTTATTACTGGCCTTGGTGGATGACTTGGGCACCTTTCGTTGGCATGTTTGTGGCTCGTATCTCTAAAGGACGCACAATACGTGAA
Organism: Vibrio sp. 1751; assembly: GCF_033339895.1. Taxonomy (NCBI): domain Bacteria; kingdom Pseudomonadati; phylum Pseudomonadota; class Gammaproteobacteria; order Vibrionales; family Vibrionaceae; genus Vibrio; species Vibrio sp. 1751. The sequence goes on along the minus strand of NZ_JAWOVM010000005.1, from coordinate 28,044 downwards.
CTTATCGGTGGCGCATTAATCGTACCTACGCTAATCACGTTTTTATGGATTTCAGTATTTGGTGGTGCAGCGTTGAAGGTAGAGCAAGACGCTCGTTTTGCTCATCAAGAGCAAGTCACTGCGGCACAAGAAGCCAAACAAACACCACCTGCGGATTTTTCTGGCGGCCCGATTCTTGAAGCGACTAAAGCCGATACGACGCGCGCTTTGTTTACGCTATTCGACAATCTAGATACAGGTATGTTTGGTAAACTCCTTAGCGTGCTTGCGTGTCTATTGCTCGGTACTTATTTCATTACCTCCGCAGACTCGGGTACCTTGGTTCTATGTACCCTCGATGCCGCTGGGCACAGTGAGCCTCCCACCTCTATACGCGTATTGTGGGGGATCATGATCGCAGCCATTGCGGGAGTACTTCTATACGCAGGAGGGTTAAAAGCAATGCAAACGGCCTCCATTATTGCCGGTTTCCCTATCGCCATTTTTATCGCGGTGATGAGCTTAACGCTGTTTCATAGTATTCGACGCGAACCTAAGCCATGGGCAATGCTTCCAGAGCATGTTCACCCAGAGCAAGAGAAACTTGATGGTCCTGTTGAACCGCTTGTTGAAAGCAAAACAGTGGTTTCCGAGCCTATTGCTTCAACATCCTCACTAAAAGATGATTCCACACTCAATCAGGGACCAGTACTAAGTTAGTGAGTCGTTTCATCAATCAATTAAAACAAAGCGGGAACTGGTACTCCCGCTTTTTTAACATGACCAAACTCTGTTATTTTCTCTGCTTATTGATTTAGGCTAAACCTCGATCACCCACCTCATCTGGCAACTGTTGCAAAAGCCACTCTCTAAAACGCTTGACGCTTGCTGGGATTAAACCTCTATTTTTAGGTTCAAGCATAGAGAAATTGGAAGGTGTTGAAAGCACGTGTTCGACTGGCCTAACTAAAGCACCGCTTTGTAAATAGTCGTCCACTAATGACCCCCAGGCTAACGCGATTCCCTGACCATTAATTGCCGCTTGTAACAGCATTGGATAGTTATTGATGTTCATGCGATTACGAGGCGAAATATTTGGCAATCCTACACTCGCAAACCACTGCTCCCAGTTCACCCAATCTCTTTGAGACTCTTCCAGATAGAGTAACGTTTTATTGAAGATTTCTTCTGGCTCATTAGGCTGGCCGATTTTCTCTAAATAAAGCGGACTACACACAGGGAATACTTCTTCAGAAAATAGCGTTGTCACGTCCATTTCTGCAGGTGGAGTGCGACAATAAAACAAGGCGATATCGCAATCTAATCGGCGTAAGTCCAACACATTATCTGAGGCCAATATCCTTATATCGATGTCATCATGTTCATTTTGAAATTGAGCAACCTTAGGCAACAACCACAAGGCTGCCATTGCATTTGTCGTCGCAACCGTGATCTTTTGTTCGCCCTGCCACTTCTTCACTTCACCCGTGATTTGAGCAATATCGAGCAAAGATTGGCTGACAGCTTGATAATATTGAAGACCTGTAGGCGTTAAATTAATGCTTCGATTGGCTCGCGTGAACATAGCCTTGCCTAAGTATTCTTCTAATTGTCTAATTTGGCGACTGATAGCACCTTGGGTCACGTTTAGTTCGTCAGCGGCTAATGTAAAACTCAAGTGCCGCGCCGACGCTTCAAACGCAACGAGGCTATTTAAAGGTGGGAGGGGTTTGATTTTCATGTATCTTCCAGTAAGGCAGTATTGTAATTATTTTTATTCCCGGCAATCTTATGTTGCACGTGGATAATGCCATTCTGGACAACACCCCAAAAACGACAATTTATAAATGATAAAAAATAGAGATGAATCATAAATTGTTGTGAGAGAGACTGCCGTATACAGTTTCGTGGCTACAACGAGCACAAAAAGAGGAGCAGTTACTCCTCTTTTGCCTAGCCTTTTGCTCACTTTCTTCGAGTTAGCCCATTTACCCTATTGCCAATTTAGTGCTCGCGTAACGCGCTTTTTTCTTTCTTGGACTGGCTAAGAAGTACGCCAAAGTAAGGGGGCCTAATCGTCCCATAAACATCATGAAGATGATCACTAACTCACCCGGTTCGGACAAACTGCCCGTTAAGCCTCGCGACAAACCAACCGTACCCAGTGCCGAGACCGCTTCGAACATAATATCTAACATAGACGCTTTCTCTGTCAGTAACAGCGTGAATATGGCAAACCAAGTCACGCCCACCGAGATCAGAGTCAGCGCCAATGCCTTGCTGATGGTCTCTTTGGGAATCTTGCGTTGAAAGGCATAGGTTGCTTCATCGCGACGCAAATAGCTGTAAGTCGCCAAGACTAACACTATAAATGTCACAACTTTAATGCCACTTGCCGTACTCAATGATCCACCGCCGATAAACATCAACACCAGAATGATCGCCGTTGTGGCATCTTCCAACTGATCGATAGCTAAAGTGTTGAACCCTGCCGTTCTTGGCGTCACCGCTTGAAACCACGATGCCCACCATTTCCCTGCTTCGCTCAAAGGGCCAAGCGTGTTGGGGTTATCATATTCAATCAGGTAAATGGCGATAAGTGCCACCACGTTAATGATCACCGTGCCTAAGATCATCATTCGACTGTAAACGGTGAGTCGGTGCCAACGGCGATTGCGTTTTAAGTCAATCCAAACCGAGAAGCCTAAACCACCAATAATGAACAAACTGGTAATGGTGAAGTTAACGACCGGGTCGTCCACGTAAGGCATTAAGCTATCGGCACTCAACGCAAAACCTGCATTGTTAAACGCACTGATGGTGTAGAAGAAACCATGGAACAAACTGGTTTTCCAACCCAGCTCTTCACTCCAATAAACGCTCAAAATAGTGAAACCAATAAGTTCAACGAGCAGAGCGAACATCAATACAGATTTAGCAGTGGCAATGAGTGTCGATGAGTCAGTTTGGTTGAACGCCTCTCTCGCGACGGCTCGCTCCAAAAAGCCAATTTTTCCGCCCAGAGCCAGCAAGGTCACGATGGCAAACGTCATTAAACCTAGGCCACCACATTGAATCAGGAAAGCAATAACCACTTGCCCAAAAGGCGTAAACGCCGTGCCCGTGTCCACCACAACTAATCCCGTCACCGTAATGGCCGATGTCGCAGTAAACAGGCTTTGAATCCAAGTGATGGGCTCTGTGGTGGCAATCGGCAGTTTGAGTAAGACCGTGCCGAGCATGATCAAGCACGCAAAGCTGAGGCTAAGTATTAATGGCGGTGCGCCCAACAATTTTTTGCCCGCTTTGGGTTTTCGCTCGATTGGGATAATAGAGGGATGCCACAAAACCATGTTACACCAACCTTGGAGCGACGTATTTCAGCTCAGCGCGACTACCGCAAAGCAACAGCGTGTCGAACTCATTAAGCACAAACTCATCATTGATATTGGTGTAGACGGCTTCTTCGCGCTTCACCAATATCGGCTGAATGTTGTAACTACCTCGGCTGATCAACTTAGAAAGCGGTGTATCGTGCAGATTGGATTTAACGTGGATTTCCACCACATACAAACCATGCCCCATTTCCAAATAGTTATTCACCATCGGATAGTTGAGTGCCTGCGCGACTCTTACGCCCATCTCCTCTTCCGGATGAATAATGCGTTGTACACCAAGCTTAGACACGATGGTATGGTGCGCTTTGGTGCTAGCTTTGACCCAAATAGATTTCACACCCAGATTTTTCAGCGCCAGCGTACACAACAAACTGGCTTGCATGTCTTCGCCAATCGCTACCAACACCACATCACTGTTCGCTAACGCTAACTCTCTGAGTGCACCTTCGTCTGTTGCGTCACATATGACCGCTTGCGTTAACTCTTCGACGTATTTTTCGACGATTTTAGGGTCGCTATCCACCCCCGTTACGGTGTGTCCAAGATGAATAAGTTCTAAGCTGGCGGCAACGCCAAATCGCCCTAGACCAATTACTGTAAAGTGAGCCATATCAATACCTAACTGTGTTTTATGTATAGAAAATGCTAATGCGTTAAGGGTTAGACTGGTTTTCCGTCACGGAAAATAGGCAACACGAATCCTGTTCGAGTGCCGATAACCAACACTAAACCTTGGCATTAACGTTGATTAAATTTGGAATTTAGTAGTGCTTGGACGTCTCAAGCACTAAACGATAACCCAGCCCTGGCTCGGTTTTTAATAGCCGCTGTTCGTCAGCACTATCGTTCAGTTTTTTGCGTAGTTGACTCACTAACACGCGTAAGTAGTGAGTGTCTTCGACATGACTTTTTCCCCAAATCACCGCTAGCAAATGAGTTTGCTCAATGAGTTTTCCCGGCTTGAGAATCAACTGTTCAATGAAAGAAAACTCTTTCTTGGTGAGTGGAATTTCCCTCTGATCCAACCAAAATTGGTGAGTACTTTTGATGATTTTGACTCGGCCAGCCACCAGCTCATCAGCGACGGTTTGCTCATCCACCAAATCTCGAACCAGCACTTTGATGCGCGCGATGAGCTCTTTTACGCCAAAAGGCTTGCTCAAGTAATCATTCGCGCCCGCTTCTAAAAGGCGGATTTTTTCCTCTTCTTGATCGCGAGCTGTCAGCACTAGCACTGGCGTTTTATACGTCTGACGAAGCGTAGTGAGAAACTCCGCCCCATCGCCGTCGGGCAAGCCTAAATCTAGCAGAATTACGTGCGGCGAATACGCTTCGAAACACGCTTTGGCTTCTGCAATGGTACTCGCGCCAATGTAATCAAACCCTTCAGCAGACAGCGAAATTCGAATAAAGGTATGAATGCGAGGCTCATCGTCCACAACTAAAACTTTGTAACTCACGCCTGCTCTGCTCCTTGATTGAGTGGAAGTCGAATGCGGATCAGCGTCCCTTCTGATACTGGCATAGATTGAATATATCCATGGTGTGCGGTGATGATACCTTTGGCAACCGCGAGTCCCATTCCGGTGCCTGAATCGGCCGATTTGTTGTTCACACCGGAATAGAAAAGGTTGAATATTTTTTCCGCATCTTCAGCTTTGATGCCAATCCCCATGTCCCGAACATCAATCACGCACGACGAACCCTGCTTAGAAAGTGAAACCTCGACAGATTCATTCTCTGGTGAAAATCGCATGGCATTATCCAGCACATTAAAAATCGCTTGTTCGATGAGCGAACGACTTACTGACAAATAGCCAACGGCATCATCCATATTCATGGATACTTTCTCGGTGTAATTCGGCAAACGAGAAACCGCATCCCGCACAATATTCGCAATAGGCTCATCTTTTTTGGTAATTTTTAATGTGCCGTGTTGGAGCTTAGTCGCCTGTAAGAGGTTCTCTATATATTGATGCAAGCGGTGGCTTTCTGAAGTCGCACTGTCGAGCAATTCTTTGCGCTCTAAGTCATTGAGCTTGGGCATGTACTCGTTGAGTGTGGTCAGTGTTCCAATAATGGTTGCCAACGGCGTGCGTAGGTCATGGGACACCGATAGCAGGATGCTGTTTTGCAGCTTGGTTTGTTTTAATTCTCCCTGCTGGCGACGATAAAGATCCGCAAAGGTGCTGGTGATAAATGCCACCACCATAAACACGACTAAATTAAAAATGTCTTCCGGACGAAACATCTGCAAAGAGTAACGAGGCGTCGTGAAAAAGAAGTTGAAGCTCAACGCTTCGATCACCGCCGCCGCATAAGCGAATCGCGAGTTGCATTGAAACGCCACTACCACGACTGCTAACTGTAAAATCAGCAGGACTGCGGCTGTAGAGCCAAACAGTTGGTCTAACAGCCATGAGACCACAACCGCGCCAACAATCACGGTAGTAGAAAAGAGAAAGGTGTTATCTCGCCATTGAACAAACATAAAATACATCAACCAAAATTCGATGTAGAAAACTTTAGCAAAAGCCCATTCGGAGTTCGCGTAAAAAAAGCGTAAAAAATTCAATAACGACAGTGAGTTATAAACATAATCACCATTAAGTTGGCCTAACTCAATGAATAATCACAAGTTAACGTTGCCCATTAACGCCTACTTACTCGGTATAAACGACAGACACAAAAAAGAGGAGCATTTGCTCCTCTTTCGTGTAGCGTCATATTAGATGACTTGCAGTTGAGCATCACCTTGCTCAGACAAAAAACCGCCGGTTTGATGCTTCCACAACTGAGCGTAAACACCACCCAATTGCAGCAGCTCGTAATGCGAGCCTTGCTCAATGATTTTGCCGTCATCCATTACAATCAAACGATCCATCGCGGCAATCGTTGATAAACGGTGAGCAATCGCAATCACTGTTTTTCCTTCCATCAGAACTTCAAGGTTTTCTTGAATTGCCGATTCTACTTCTGAATCAAGTGCAGACGTTGCTTCATCCATGATCAAAATTGGCGCGTTTTTCAGCAGAACGCGAGCAATCGCCACACGTTGACGCTGACCACCAGACAGCTTCACACCGCGTTCACCCACTTCAACGTCATAACCAACGTTACCTTGCTCGTCTCGTAGAGATTGAATGAAATCATGAGCATGTGCTTTCTCAGCAGCTGCGATAACGGCATCCATTGAAGCATCTGGATCACCGTAAAGAATGTTCTCTTTAATTGAGCGATGTAGCAAAGAGGTGTCTTGCGTGATCATACCGATGTGTTGGCGAAGCGACTCTTGTTCAACTTGAGAAATGTCCTGTCCATCAATACAAATCTTACCGCTATTTACGTCGTAAAAGCGCAGCAACAAGTTGACCAACGTGGATTTACCTGCCCCAGAGCGACCGACAATGCCGACTTTTTCGCCCGGTTTGATAGTCAGATTCAAGTTCTCAAATACTGCCTTCTCATCACTGTAGTTAAAACCTACGTGATCAAAGCAGATCTCACCTTGAGAGATTTGCAAAGGCTTAGCATTTGGTACGTCTTTCACTTCAACATCGTTTGAAATCGTATTAATACCGTCTACTACTGTACCGATGTTTTCAAACAGTGCGCTAACTTCCCACATGATCCACTTCGACATACCTTGTACGCGCAACGCAATACTGATGGCAATCGCAATAGCACCAATTGTTACAGCGTGATCTAGCCATAGATAAACCGAAATGGCACTAATAGACATCAGCAGCAAATAGTTGATGGCATCCACACTAAACAGTAAACAAGTCACCATGCGCATTTGGCGGTAAACCGTCACCAAAAATTGCTTCATGCTGCTTTCTGCGTATTCCAACTCTCGTTGCGAGTGCGCGAATAGCTTTACGGTAGATATGTTGGTGTAAGAATCGACAATGCGCCCAGTCATTACAGAACGAGCATCCGCTTGCTCCGTCGCTACTTGTTTCATTTTAGGGATAAAGTAGAACTGGATAACCGCGTACATTCCTATCCAAATCACAATAGGCAACATTAGCAAACCATCAGCTTCGCCCATCATCCAGAGCATCGAAAGAAAATAAACGCTGATATAAACCAGTACATCCACCAGCTTCATGACCGTTTCTCGTACCGCTAACGCACTTTGCATCACTTTGGTCGCAACTCGGCCTGCAAAGTCACGCTGGAAAAATCCAACCGCTTGTTTTAGCAAGTAACGGTGAATCAACCAACGGATAGACATCGGGTAGTTACCCAATAACGTTTGGTGCATCACCATTGAGTGGACAAAACCGAGAGCTGGCATCACAACCGCCACTAAGAACAGCATCATTAGCATGCGATCACCCTGGTCTTGCCAGAATGTTGCGCGATCTTGATTAGAGAGAATATCGACGAGCTCGCCCATATAACGCAACAGCGTCACCTCTGTGATGGCAATAAGCGCACTGAACACTGCCATAACGAGTAAAGGGGCTTCAAAGCCACGAGTGTAAAAACGACAAAAGCCAAATAGCGTCTTCGGTGGCTTTTCGGTTTCCATCTGGGGAAAGGGTTGGGTCAGTTTTTCAAACCAATTGAACATAACAATGACTTTAGGTACCGCGAATGAATTTGCGAACGTTTTACTATCTTTTGATACAAAAGTCAGTAAAATACCGAAACAAAAGCTCAAATGATAATAATTACAATTAAGCTTAGCGTTAATCATAATTATCGGGAATAGATTTATGCAAAAGAATAACTCACTGACCATCGCTATCCGCAACGCGTTGGTTTGTGCTTTAGCACCTACAGCAGTGGTTGCATTCACAGCACAAGCTCAAGAAGACGTCGTACAAGATGACGTGATTGCCATGGAGACCATAACGGTCACCGCGCAAGCACTTAAAGTAGAAACCCCGGCAGCAGAAACGCCGCGCAGCGTATCTATCATTTCTGAAGATGAACTTCGTGTTCGTGCACCGAAAAAGCTAGATGAAGCATTACGCTACACGTCTGGTGTAACCGCTCAGCCTTATGGCGCAGACAACGACACTGATTGGTTCAAAGTTCGTGGATTTGATGCAGCGACTTACCTAAACGGCAACCGCCTATTCCGCGATGGTTACTACACATGGTTGGTCGAACCTTACGGCCTAGAAAGTGTAGAAGTCGTTAAAGGTCCATCGGCTATTCTGTTTGGTGAATCGGCACCAGGCGGTATCGTGAATGCTGTTCAGAAAAAACCAACGTTTACGCCTCAAGGCGAAGTAAAAGTCGAAGTTGGCAACAACCAACACCAATCCGTAGGTTTTGACATTGCTGACGAAGCAAACGACGCAGGCACTGTGCGCTATCGTTTGGTTGGCTTGATGACAAGCCAAGATGGTGAACTGGACGGCACAAATAACGAGCGTTTCTACCTAGCGCCAAGTGTCGAGTTCGACATTTCTGACCGTACAATGCTGACCGTTTTGGCAACTTACCTTCATGATGACGGTGTACCAACTAACCCATTCTTCCCGGCAGCAGGTACTCTGATTGGTTCTAACTTTGGCAAAATCGATCCTTCGACTAACCTTGGTCAGCCAAACTACGATAAATACGAACGCACGCAGTTTTCTCTAGGTTACTTACTAGAGCACGACATCAATGACACGTGGTCACTCTCGCAAAACCTCAACTACGGTTCGAATGAGTTGTACTTGCGCAGCTCTTACGCGTTCTCAAACAACGATCCAGCGAAAGAAGAGTTAACGCAAGGCATCGTATTCCGTGACGGAAAAAACCAGAGCATCACGTTCGATAACAATGCTGTCGGTAACTGGATGACAGACAACGCAGAGCACACAGTGCTTATCGGTATGGATCTGCAATTCCACAAAACCGATGGCGACGAGCAGGACAACTACGCATTTGGCACCATCAATCCGTGGAACCCAGTTTACGGTAACTTCACCCCTCTTGATCCTGCCAACAACGTGAAACGTGAGATTGAGAAATCTCAAGCAAGTCTCTATTCACAATACCAATTGAAACTGCATGAACAGTGGATTGGTAACATCGGTGCTCGTTACGACTGGGTGAAAACAGAAAACTCTGGCAAAGGCGCTACCGTTGATCAAAGTGAATCTCGTGATGATGGTCAGCTCTCTCTAAGTGCGGGTGTGATGTACCTTGCAAACAATGGCCTGTCACCTTACGCAAACTACTCTCAGTCGTTTGAAGTGATCAGCACTATTGATGCGGCAACCAATGAACTTTACAAACCGCTGGAAGGCGAGCAAGTAGAAGTGGGTGTGAAGTATGAGCCAAGCTTTATGGATGGCTTTATCAACCTTGCATGGTTCGACATCACGCAAAAGAATGCATTGGTCACAAACCCATCAACATGGATTGCGACACAAACAGGTGAAGTGACATCTCAAGGTGTTGAGCTAGAAAGCACGGCGCAGCTAACCGACGATCTAAAACTGATGGCAAGCTACACCTACACTAAAGCGAAAACAGATGAGAGCTTTGGCCAAGGTAAAAAACAAGCCGCACTTATTCCTGAGCACCAAGCTTCTGCATGGGTAGACTACAGCGCCTACAGCCTGATTCCAGGCCTCAATATCGGTACTGGTGTGCGCTACGTAGGTGAGTCAAAAGATAACCCTAAGAGCTCGAACCTAACGGTTCCTTCAGTCACTCTTTGGGATGCGTCAGTCACTTACGACATCACTTCACAGTGGCAAGCACAGCTAAACGTGAACAACATCCTAGATAAAGAGTTTGTTTCAGGTTGCGATTACTGGTGTTACTACGGCCAGTCTCGCTCTGTTATGCTAAACGCAAACTACCGCTGGTAATTGTACTTCTACTCCCCTCTATTGAGGGGAGTTTTCTCCTAAGAGCCATCCATGTTTCAACTGTCTAATATTGAGATCGTGCGAGGTGGACGTCAGATCCTCGGCATCGAACAACTTAACATCCCAACAAATGAGCTAACGGTCGTTTTAGGCCATAACGGTTCAGGTAAGTCGACACTGGTGAACCTGCTTTCTGGTCAAATGTCGCCAGATAAAGGTACGGTAACACTAAACGATACTTCCCTTTCATCACTTAAAACCAAAGAGTTGGCAAAACAGATCGCCTATTTGCCACAAAAGCTGCCCTCTTCAGCTGGTTTAACGGTCGAAGAGCTAGTGCGCTTAGGTCGCTTTCCGTGGCGTGGGGCACTTGGTCGTTGGAAAACCGAAGACAAACAGATCATCACGCAGGCTATGGAACGAACAGGGGTTACACCTTTTGCTCAAGCTTTGGCGGATGACTTATCGGGCGGTGAGCGCCAACGTGCTTGGGTGTCTATGCTACTGGCTCAACAATCGCCAATTTTAATTCTCGATGAGCCAACCTCGGCGCTCGATGTTCACCATCAGTTTCAACTAATGGCGCTGCTGGCAGAACTGAATCGAACCGAGAATGTAGGCATTATCGTGATCCTGCACGATCTGAACTTAGCACTGCGCTACGCCACCCACATTGTTGCGCTCAAAAAAGGTAAAATTGCCTTCGAAGGCAACGCCGACATGTTGTTAGACGAGGCACGCCTTTCTAAACTATATGAGTCACCAATTAAGCTGATTGAGCACCCAAGCCCGGCTAACACATTAGCGAGCCAAAAGGTGGCTGTTGTATGCGCATAATGGCTCGTTTACTTACCGTGGTTACACAATCTGCTTTTCTCCTCGCATTTTTTATGACCAATGCACATGCAGTCATCACCGTTACCGATGAATATGGTGAGCATAGTTTTGAGCACGCGCCACAACGCGTTGTAGCCTTAAACTGGGACATCTTAGAACAAGTCTTGGCGCTAAACGTAGAACCAATCGCAGCCCCAAATTTACCAGGCTACCGCCAATGGGTCGTCAATCCAACTGCACCAGAGTCAATTGAAGATATTGGAACCCGAGCAGAGCCCAACTTAGAAAAAATAGCCAGTTTGAAACCAGATGTCATCCTTGCTGCGTCTCCACAGCAAGACTTGATTCCGTTACTCAAACAAATTGCTCCGGTAATCTATTTACCTAATTTTTCTGAAAATGAGGCCGCAGCTGAAACGGCCATTCGTCACTTTCGTACGCTCGGCAAGCTATTCAATAAAGAGGCACTTGCTGAACAGAAATTGGCAGAATTAGATGCTTCATTTGCGCAGATGCGCCAGCGAATTCGCCACTATTACTCTGCTCCACTCAGCGTTCTTGTGATGCGATTTTCAACCCCGAATACTGTATTACTTGCAACCGAAAACTCTACCACTGACTACGTGGTTAGAAAACTGGGATTACAGGCTCCAATTAAAGAGGACCCACGTGCGTGGGGAGTAAAGCAAGATCGAATCAATCGGCTTCAGGGCCTTCAAAACAGCTACGTTCTCTACGTACAACCTTTCCCAGAAGAACGAAAACTGAAAGAGTCGCCACTTTGGCAAGCGATGCCGTTTGTGAAAAAGCAGCGGGTAAATTCAGTCAGAGCAGTGTGGGCGTATGGCGGTGCCATGTCTTTGCAATACACCGCTGAAGCGATTACCGACAGTCTAATAGAGTTGGCACCAGAACAATGAGAACGAAACATTATATTGGTTATCTGGCGCTGATTACGTTACTTAGCGTCTTTAGCCTACAAATTGATACTAATTTATCACTTTTCGAACAATGGCAATTATTAACAAAACTAGAGGTAGCAACCGAGTTTCGTGATGTATTCTTTACGCAAGCGCAACTTCCTAGGTTAAGTATGACCCTGCTTGTTGGTGCCATGCTTGGTCTCACCGGCAGCTTAATGCAGCAATTAACGCAGAATAACCTCACCTCGCCGTTGACTCTTGGCACCTCTTCTGGTGCTTGGCTTGCATTAGTCGTGGTAAACATTTGGTTCGTCGATTGGGTCGCCGATTACTCTGCATTAGCCGCAATGTTTGGGGCTTTAGTGGCGTTTGGCCTGATCGTATCAATTGCCGGTGTGCGTAATATGACAGGTTTGCCGTTGGTCGTTTCGGGGATGGTGATCAATATCTTGCTCGGTTCTATCGCCACAGCCATTATTATTTTAAACGCCCAGTTCGCACAGAATATTTTTATGTGGGGAGCAGGAGACCTCTCTCAATACAGCTGGGATTGGTTTGAGTGGTTATTGCCTCGCTGCGCTATCGCAATCGTAATTTTGATCGTCGCACCACGTATTCTGACCTTAATGAAACTAGGACAAGAAGGCGCAGCAGCCCGAGGCTTAGCGGTATTACCCGCGTTTGGTGCGTTAATGGTGATGGGTATTTGGCTGGTATCTGCCTCCATCACCGCAGTTGGTATTATCAGCTTCATCGGATTACTGACACCCAATATTGCCAGAGCGATGGGGGCAAGAACACCGCGCGACGAATTGATCAGCAGCATGCTTTTGGGCGCAATGCTACTAATCATCACAGACTCTGCCGCTATTTCGCTGAGCTTATGGTTAGAGGAAACCATTCCTAGCGGTGTAGCGGCTGCAGCTATTGGCGCTCCCGCTTTAATTTGGTTTACTCGTAAAAAGCTGACGGCAACCGATCAACTTAACCTTTCAATGAGCCAAGGAAAAACGGCGCTTTCTAAACGCGCGGTATGCAGCATTGCGCTATTCAGTCTGGTTGGGATTCTAGCTTACTCATTCGTTACCCATGGTATAAACGGAATTCAATGGTCTGTGCCAGGTGAGTTCCAATGGCAATTGCGTTGGCCGCGAATGTTAACCGCACTTTCTGTCGGTATTGCGCTATCCGTTGCCGGAATCATTTTGCAACGCATTGTTTATAACCCTCTGGCAAGTCCCGATATTCTCGGTGTGTCTTCCGGAGCCACGTTTGCCATTATAACGACAGGAGTCATCGCTGGGTCGCTTCTCTCCGCATTTAGCTGGGGTATCGCTTTTTTCGGAAGTATGTCCGTATTGATGTTATTGCTGATTATCGGTAAACGAAGCCATTTTAATCCATCTAACTTCGTGTTGTCCGGCATCGCACTAACGGCACTATTAGAAGCCCTCGTTCAATTTTCGCTAGCTCAAGGCTCAGGTGACAGTTACAAAATTTTATTGTGGCTAACTGGTTCTATTTATCGAGTCACAGCCGACACCGCACTGATGCTATGTTTGGCCATAATAGTTCTGCTTGCCGCTGTATTCTCGATTTCTCGTTGGCTAACACTAATTTCCATCGGGCGACAATTCTCAAATGCACGAGGGCTTAACCCTACCGTAGCCAATACGCTTATGCTCACCATCGTTGCTTTGTTATGCGCCTTTTCTACCGCTACAGTTGGTCCAATATCTTTTGTTGGCTTGGTCGCTCCCCATATGGCGATGATGTTAGGAGCAAGAAAAGTGAAAGAGCAACTGTGTGTCAGTGCCTTAATTGGTGCAACCCTAATGTTGTGGGCAGATTGGCTAGGACAAATCGCTATTTATCCAAGTCAGGTCGCAGCTGGCACGTTGGTCGCTATTATAGGCAGCACTTACTTCCTATTTTTAATGCTGAAGAGTAAATTCAGCTAAGTTGGGAATATTGTTACAGCCTAAAAATACGCTAAGAAAAACAAACCCCGCTATTTTGATAGCGGGGTTTGAAATTAAAGGCGAAGTACGATGCTCTATTCTTCTCGCACTACAGGAAAACGTTGCTCATAAAGTTCCATAAAGTCCTTACGAATTAAGTGCTCTAAGTGGTTCGCTTTATCGGTTGGGCAGAAAATCATCACGTGCAGAATTTGTTCACCATTAATGTTACTAGAAATATGCATATGTGGCTCAGAACCAGGAAGGTCAACACCGGCATGTTTTTCAATCATCGCATTGTAACGATGTGCAACATCAGCAAAGTAACTGCAATGTTCTTCAATTTTATCAGTTAAAATCGGTAGCAGTGGATACAAATTGACGAAGTCTTTCACCACTACAGAAAAGTTGTGGTAAACGTACCGCTTCATGAAGTTGAGGTTCTTTACTGGATAGGTAAAGAACATACTATTAGGCAATGTCGCTGTTTTGCCGGTGTAATGATATTGCCCATGATGCAGGTCGATCTCTTGAATCACCGTCGCCATCATATTGTGCTCAATCACTTCACCGCATAACTTCCCGACCTCAATCCAGTCCCCAACGCGAAAAGAACGTGAACTTGCTCTTTGAATCGAACCCGTAAAACACAAAATGATTTCTTTGGATGCCACTACAATGGCAACGGCAATCGCCGTTACACTCAGAGCAAACTCGTTAATTTCTGATTGCCATAAAATAAATAAAATCAGTAATGTAACAGCAAAGGTGCCATTTTTAGTTCTGGACATCCAACTACGCTGATCTTCTGAGAGAAAAGCGTGATCACCACGAATCATCGATAAAATTGCACGACGAATTAACCACATAATCGCAAAGATCAGTGCGGTAAAAATCAATTTATGAGTGAGAAGAAAATCGACAACTAACTGCACTTTCTCCATTCCACGGCTCCCTCGAATAAAAATACGGCCCAGTAACAGCTAACGATAACAAATTATTTTGTCTGTTGTCCGTGCTCACTCAAGTCTTTTTGAAATTACTCCTCTCTGAAGGCGCGATTCATGCTTTCTGTAATTGGCTTTATTAGGTAGCTCAATGGCGTTCGTGGCTCAGATAAAATAAGCACTTCGGCATTCATGCCTGAGGTTAAACGATGTTTTGTCACATCTTCCGGTGAAATTGCAATTCTAGCGAGATAAAAATCTTCTTGGTTTTCTTGCGAGAGCTTATCGGCAGAAATCGTCAGCACAGTACCGTCTAAAGGTGCCAACATCCGTGCATTCAGAGCGGTCAGACGAACGTGTGCTTGCTGGCCTGGATTCACTAAATCAATATCCTGAGGATTAACACGAGCCTCGACTAACAACTTATCGTCTTGCGGGACCAGTTCTAGTAACGTTTCACCCGAGCCAATCACACCTTTTTCGGTAAACACTTGCATGTTGACTACGCGACCAGAAATAGGTGCGTTGATCGTTGTTCTTGCGACAATATCTTGAGCGGAGCGATATTCTTCCCGAATTGCGACAATTTCCGTTTTGGTATTTCGTAGTTCCTCTACAATCTCATTCAGCCTTTCAAGCTTCAACTCTTCAATTTGCGCCAAGTTCTCATCTAACCTTTTTCTAACGGTGAGCGACTGCCTGTCTAACTGGCTTAAGGTACTTCTCACCTCCGCTGCTAGGCGCTTTAGTTGAAGTAAGGTAGATTTTCCCGAGAAACCTTTTTGCACCAAGGCTTGGTTGCTGTCTATTTCTTCAGCAATAAAGTTGAGCCGTTCCGTCTCAATCACTTTGGTTTGCTGAAGGTTTTCAAGTTCTAAATTTGCTCCAGAAATACTCTGCTCAATGATACTCAGTTTACTGTCAAAGAATCGCTTTCTCGCTTCAAAGATCTTGTTTTGAACCAGTTGTGCTTCTTGGACGATATCGACACGGGGAATGCTCTCAAGATCATCAGACCATACAATCGTTGGAAGCTCATCAAGCTCCGCACTTAAACGGTTTTCCTTTGCTAGAGTATGGATAAAACGACCACTTAACGAATCCAACTTAGCCATAGCTTGACGCTTAGAAAGTTGAATTAATAACTGACCTTTTTCGACTAAATCCCCTTCCTGTACATATAGCTTTTCAATAATACCGCCTTCTAAATGCTGAATTTCTTGTCGCTTAGTGAGAACTGACAAATCACCATAAGCAATCGCTGCACTTTCTAATTTGGCTGTTGCAGCCCAGTAGCCAAGGCCTCCAAGAAAAACACTTAAGGTCACCACACCGAGTAAAATTGGTTTTCGAAAGTTTAGTCTCGCTTTGGGGCTAAAACGATATACGATCTCGGTAGAACTCTGATTAACGGTTGGCAGTTGATTGCTCATTTCTTACCCTTGGGATATCTGTTCTTTCTTCGCCCATCAAACGTTTTAATACTTCATCTTTAGCGCCGTATAACTTGACTCGGCCGTCAGCCAAATACAAGAGCCTATCCATTTGTCGTAACGTGCTCGGATTGTGAGCAATGACGATAATCGTTGTACTCTGTGCTTTTAAATGGGCAATCAAACGTTGATACGCAGCCTCTCCCTCACCGTCGAGGTTGGCATTCGCTTCATCGAAAATCACAATAGATGGGTCGCCATAAACGGCTCTTGCAAGAGCGATTCTCTGCCTTTCCCCCCCAGATAAACCGCGGCCATTTTCACCAATAATGCAATCATAGCCTTTGTTTTTCTTGAGTATTAATTCATGACATCCTGCTAGTTGCGCCGCCTTGATAACTTTAACCGGGTCTTCTTCTTTAAAGCGCGCGATGTTCTCTCGAATTGTGCCAGGAAATAACTCCACCTCTTGAGCGAGATACCCAAAATGCACGCCGCGATCTTCAGATGCCCATACGGAGACTTCCATTCCATCAAGAGTCACTTTACCCGCTAATGGCTTAACCGTACCTAATAACAGCCGAGCAAACGTCGATTTACCCGTACCAGAAGGGCCAATTACCCCAACAGCAACACCCGGAGGAATCGATAAGCTGATCGATGAGAGCACTGGTTCGGTTGCTCCAGAATGGCGATAGGCTAGTCCGGTAAGCTCATAGTGTCCTTTTGGTTTAGGCAGTGGCATATCTGATTCATCTTGGCGCACGATCGCATCGATTTCTTTCAACCTTTTATAGGCGCCTTTAGCAGACATCGCACTTCGCCACGTGCCTATCGCCTGCTCCATCGGCGATAATGCCCGACTCATTAATATGGAGCTCGCGATCATCGCCCCTGCCGTTATCTCATGTTGGATAACTAACCATGCACCACCTCCCAGTAAAAATATCTGTAATGAGCCACGCACAAACTTAGAAAAGTTAGCCATGTAGATGGACTTACCTGCAACTCGCTCTTCAAGCACATTCACTTCACTCACGCGCGACTGCCACTTCTCTAAAAATGCATTCATCATCCCCATTGCGAGAATTGAATTGGAGTTTTGCGTGGCTAATTCAGCGTTGTTGATATGAGAAATCGCTCTGACTTCGCTCTCTTGCATTGTTTTACGCGTCATTAGCTCATTAAGTAGACCTAGGCTAAACAATACGATAGATCCAAGTAACGCGATGTGACCTAATATCGGGTGCAATAAATACACAAATAAAATAAACAGCGGTGTCCAGGGCGCATCCAACAGTGGATAAGGTGCTTGACTGCTCAAAAAGCTTTTGATGTTCTGAATGTCTCTCAGAGTTTGCGAGGTATAACTCTTCCCGGTATGTGATTGATATTGAATCGTGCGCTTGAGCATGAAAGCGGAGAGTTTTGTGTCCATCCAATAACCAAAAGATTTACTCATTTGTGCTCGTGCAATGTCGATGATGGACATGGTTAACAGCGCGACAATTACGATGACAGTGAGCAAGAATAAAGTATCGGTTGAGTAGGAAGATATCACTCGGTTGTACACTTGAAGCATGTACAGCGGAATCGAGAGAACCAATAAGTTGATAAAAAGGCTAAAAACGATCAGCAAGCCCGCAAGCGTGCATAGTTTTTGTTTCACTTCTTTGAAAACCGTTTTTTGCACGACTACTTCCGTTTAATGTGAAAATTGTAGGCGCCAGAAATACTAGCGCCTAGCTTAAGGTAACCTCAAATCGCTCTAGAGTGTCCGATTAGTTCACCTCAGCATGGCAGAGCCACGCAAACTAATTCCCATCCAGAGTTATTTTCAGTCGTTTAGATTACGAACAGATCAGCACCATAGGTGTTGATGTCAGTTTCAGTCACGCCAATAAGTTTCACTGTTAGATCAGCCCCATCGGTAAACACTGCATTCCCAACCGCATCGTAGCTAAAGCTTAAATCACCAAAATCAGTGACAGAGTCGCTAATGATGTGCAAAGAGTCTTCACCAATGGTGAAGTCAACAACTTTGGCTTCGCCATGACCACCAAACTTATCCGTGAACACAAACTTATCGCCATTGCTGCCGCCAACTAAAACGTTGTCACCAGAACCAGCAACAAGAATATCTTCACCGACACCACCATTTAATTTATTGTCGCCCAGCAAACCCAACAGCAAGTCATTACCGGTACCACCGCCGAGGTAGTCGTTTCCTGTACCAGCCCTAAGGATGTCATCTCCAGCACCACCAGTTAGGCGATCGTCGCCGTCGCCGCCGATCACATAATCATTACCGCCACCGCCAACAAACGAGTCATTACCACCAAAACCGATAAACAAATCATCGCCGCCATCGAAATCAGCAAATTGGTTATTTACACCTGCATCGCCTAAATACGTGTCATTGTCACTTGCGCTCATTTTTATTCCCTCTTAGCTTATTAATTGAATAGACCTTCTGTTCCACGTCTGACTAGATTCGTCACGACATGAGAAGTCTAATAGTCAACTGAATAGGAATAAGTTTGAATATGGGATGATATTTCAGACTGACATTTTAATAATAAATATAAAATTTAGTACTTTATAGAGTATTTTCTTTTTATTACAGCAAGTTAATACTAGTACTACAGGTTTCTCTTAGCCCAACTTGTAGCTTGCGTACGGTTCTTTACTTCTAACTTTCTAAAAATATTGTATAGATGTGATTTAATAGTATGCTCGCTGATAAATAAAGAATCAGCGATTTCCATATTTGAACCACCTTCTTTCAACATTTTTAAAACCTGAACTTCACGCCGAGTAAGCTCAACCTCAATAGCAGGTTCGATAATGCTATTTACTTCTCTGCCTCGATAATAATTTACTAGCTGATCAAGTAATCTTCGAGACAGCCAATTATCCCCTTTTATTATTGCTTTTAATCCCTGACAAACCTTGTCCATTGAATCTCCTGGACCAAATATACCTTTTACATGAGGCCAAGAAGCGAGTTCTTCTGTGTCTAAGTCATAACCTAGATTAAGCATTATGGTTCCTAGCACTTTATTACTATCTTTTAAATAAACTAAAGTTTCGGAAGGAATCTCAACTGAAAAATCAACAAGCAAAAAGTAGCGTTCCGGAATGAGTTCATGATAACTAGGGTTTTTAGTATCAATGATCGTTATTTTAGTTTCTGTATTTTTAGAAAGCATTTCCTTAAAGTTTTCACTCTGTAAACTTTGTTGAGTGAGCATTAGGATTTCAGGCTTTTCCATATACTGTTCCATAATGTTTCTCATACTTTCAGTGACTTAACATTCTTAAATTAGTAGTTAATCGTCAGCACTTAGTTTGATATGTAAGTGCTAGTCCACAGAGTAAAGTTATTTGCTACTTTTTTAAATTCTAAAGTTATTAAAAAGAGAACCAAAAAAAGTGTTTCTCATAAAAGAAACACTTTTAACACATTCAGGTCACAGAAATTATTAAGAGTTTACTAAATTAGGCAACCTAATATTGCAATAGCATTACACCGTTAACGAGTTGTCTGAAATATTTTCCTTTGCCCAAATAAGTGCTTGAACTCTATTTTTCACATCAATCTTCTTGAAAATATTATGTAAATGCGTTTTTACCGTATTCTCGCTGACAAATAATTGTTCGGCGATTTGTTGATTGGACGCCCCCATGGAAAGAAAGGTAATTATTTGTTGCTCTCGTTTGGTCAGAATAGCGGAAACATTCTTATTTATAGGTTTGCAATGTCGACGAAGGTAAGTAATGTACTGCTGAGAAAACTTACGGCTGAACCACATATCTCCTTGAAGCACCTTACCAATACCAACTTGCAACGTTTTTATATCATCAGAGGTATAGAAAATACCGGCCAAAGTACGCCAAGCAAAGAGGTCTTCTGTCGATATGGATTGCTCACAATTAATTAAGATTTCAAGCGTGTCTTTCTGCTTGGCCGCTTTAAACTCCGCATAACGGCGAAAAATTTCATCCGTGATCACGCTGCAATCAACAATAATGGCTGATGCAAGAGATTCATGTAACACTCCGTGAATCAGATTATCTGGCGTGATTAGAGCAACACTAATACCGAGTTTGGTCTCCAATACATCTTTCAACAGAGATGACTGTAGACTTCCCTCCGTGATTAAAATAACGTTTCTTTTTTTTTGCTGCTCCATCCTGATCGCATTCCCTTGGTCGTTTTTATTGAAATACGCAATAGATTTAGATAGAGCGGTAGTATTGTCAAGTATGAAAATCACTAGTACTAATTAATAACTCATTGAAGTGTCAATAATTTTTAAGTGGCAAGTATGTGAGAGGTATTAGCATTTTTCAGACATTAAAAAAGGGAGTATAAACTCCCTTTTTGTGTTTGAGCAGGTGATTTAATCACGCACGTTAGAGGCAAAACACCACCTAACTTAGTGGATTGGAACTGCGTTTTTTTGGTTAAACTTACCAAAGTGTTGTTCTAACACTTCTGGCGTCAGCTTACCTTCCGCTTCCAGCTTTTTCAGCTCAGCGACGATCGCTTTTTGCTCTTCTAGCGACGGCAGTTTTACTTCTGGCTCCTGAGCGGTTTCTTGAGAAATTTGCTCTAGTTCTTTTTCGAAGTCATTCATAGTACTTACCTAAAATTAATGATTGAACTTTTAAACTTCGCCTATTCTATCCAACTCTATAACTTGAAGCTACCAACCATCTTGTCTAAACGAGAAGAGAGCGCTTGAAGATCGCGACTTGCATCCGCCAACTCTTCTGCTGTCGCGGTTGTCATTTCATTTATCGCGTTGATTTCTTCGATATTTTGATTAATGGTATGCACCACCGTGGATTGCTCTTCCGTCGCCGTTGCAACCTGTGTATTACGATCAGAGATGTCGGTGATTCGTTCAGAAATACTGATTAATACCTCGACTGCTTCATCGGTAGAAGTAACCCCTTCTATGGTGACCGCTTTGCCCGCTTCCATAGCACTTACCGCGTCTTGTGCATCACTTTGAAGCTGATTGATCATGCGCTGAATCTCTTCTGTAGAATCGGCCGTGCGTGAAGCTAGGTTTCTTACCTCATCAGCAACAACCGCAAAACCACGTCCCTGCTCACCAGCACGAGCAGCCTCAATTGCAGCGTTTAGCGCAAGTAAATTCGTTTGCTCAGATATGTCACGAATTACACCCAGAATCGAGCCAATATCTTTGGTTGTCGATGCCAACTGCGTCACAACAATATTGGTTGTTTCAACATCATCGGCTAGGCGGCTGATCACCTCTTTTGCTTTCATCACAACTTCTCGACCAGTTTGAGTGTTATCTGAAGCCTGATTTGCCGTATCAGCAGCGGTAGCAGCGTTCGATGCAATTTCACTGATGGTCGCACCCATTTGGTTGATAGCTGCAACTACTTGAATGGTTTGATCACGCTGCTCTTGGCTGTTGTCGTGTGTGGATGTTGCTTTCGTTGACACACTTTCTGCCGCTTGACTTAATGAGCCACTGGTTAAAGCAACCTCTTTCATCGTGGCATGAATCTTCTCAATAAATCCATTAAAGCCTTTTGAAAGCTGAGCAATTTCATCATTACCCTTAATTTCAATACGCTGCGCCAAATCGCCTTCACCTTGCCCAAGGTCGGTAAAACGATCGGCAATCAGTCGGATTGGTTTCGTAATGCTGTTTGCCAACCATACGCCCATGAGGATGAATACAACGGCAACAATGATGGTCGTAAACAGCATTTTTTTAGCTGTCGCATTCAGGTCTGCGAATACTTCATCAACGGGAACCACGCCAATAACAAACCAGTTCATTGAAGGAACATACAAACTAGAAACAAAAGTATCCTGCCCTTCAAACTCCACATTAATTAGGTTGAAGCTATTTTTGTTCAACAGCGCACTTGCGTCACTACCAAATAGTTTAGTGATAGAAGTTTGGTTCTTACCTTGTTGGCGGTGTATTTGAATCTGGCCTTGTTCATTAGTGAGGAACACGTAACCCGTATCTTCAATTTTAAACCCATTGAGCAAAGCAACCATGTCTCCCATAGATTTAGAGAGACCTGACATTGATGTACCATTAAGATCTTGGAAATTGGCAAACATTTTCACTTCGCCATTTGCCTCTTGGAACACACTCACGGACGTTTCTTGACCAGACGACGTAAATCCAAAGAACCAAGCATCTTGCGTTCGGTTAAGTTGACGTAAGAATCCGTTTTGATTCCAGTAATATGCCGTTTGACGATTCGCTACCGACGCATCATTAAGACCATACTGTGATTTAACGTTATTGAGCTGCTGAACCAACTGAACTTCTACTGACGGATCACGGTCTGTATTAGATAGGGCTTCAACAATAAATTCGTTTGTAGCCAGCTGTTTTGCCGCTTGTTGCATTTCGACAACTTCGCGGTCAATTTCGGTATTGATTTGCTGCAACATCGCAGGTAGCTCGATGTCAATAAGACGATGGCTCAATACATCTCTCGCATGACGCTGAGCCATAACACCAACAATGATTGTTGATGCTAGAACAGCAAACGTAATGCCAAGTACAACCTTCTGTTTGATGCTCAAGGAATGAAGTTTCAACATATTCGGACCTTTTAAAAGAATCACTTGTTATTGGCCCCACAAGGGGAATCAGGTGCATATCTCATGACACGCACACCACGGAATCTTTATCGGCTCATATGTACAAAACTAGAGGCATTTCTCATTATATTATGAAAAATAAATGTAACACACTGTCAAATAAGCACTTTCAGAGATAGCACGTACTTGCAATTCTCTGTAGCGTCCCAATATTGAAAAGATAAATTGCAATAGAGCGTTGGAACTTTTTTCACATGGAAAATGACCAATACTCAACACGAAAATCACATGGATACCGAGAGTCCAAAGCATGCATAAATCTAACTTCGAAACTCTTCAGCAATACTTAGAGTCGCAGATCATCGGACAGCAAGATCTGGTAAAGCAACTGCTTGTTGCGCTTCTTGCGGATGGGCATATTTTAGTTGAAGGCCCTCCTGGGTTAGCAAAAACCCGTGCAGTAAAATCACTCTCAGACTGTGTTGAAGGTGACTTCCACCGAATTCAGTTCACCCCTGACTTGCTGCCAGCCGATTTAACCGGCACCGATATCTTCCGTCCCGAAACCGGAGAATTCACTTTCCAGTCAGGTCCTATCTTCAACTCGCTTATTCTTGCGGATGAGATAAACCGTGCACCAGCCAAAGTACAAGCGGCAATGCTTGAAGCAATGGCAGAGAAACAAGTCACAGCAGGTCGTCATACCTACCCGCTGCCAGAGTTGTTTTTGGTTATGGCAACTCAAAACCCGATAGAGCAAGAAGGGACCTACCCCCTTCCTGAAGCGCAGCTAGACCGCTTTTTATTGCATTTAGAAGTGGAATACCCAGATGCAGAGCATGAGCTATCTATCTTGCGTATTAACCGCGGAGAAGCAAAGGGCGAAGTAAAGGTTGAACGCCCAATGTTAAGCCAACAAGATATATTCACTGCACGTAAAGAGGTGTTGGATATTCATATGGCAGAAACGATAGAGCAGTACATCGTCCGTTTAGTTATGGCGACACGTCAAGCCAACGAATATGACACTGAGTTGGACAAGTGGTTGTCAATGGGTGTAAGTCCGCGTGCCACCATCGCTCTTGATCGCTGTGCACGTGCGCACGCTTGGCTTGCTGGTCGTGATTTTGTCTCTCCGGAAGATGTTCAAACCATGGCTTATCCGGTACTGCGCCACCGTTTATTATTGAGTTACCACGCTCAAGCGGAAGGCATTACGGCAAACCAGGTCATCGATAAACTGCTAAACCTTGTTGGCAGTGCATAAACGAGTGAGTGATATGTCCGCTACACATTCATTACCACCTCATGCGAATGGGGTGACATTAACCCTTGAAGAGCTGCTCCAATATCGCACTCAATCTGTACGTTGGTTACCACCAGCACAGAGTCTCTGGTCGCAGATGAGTGGTAACCATACCAGTCGCCAAAAAGGGCGAGGTATGGATTTTATGGAGGTGCGCCAATATCAACCTGGCGACGATATTCGCAGCATTGATTGGCGAGTCACCGCTAGGACCGGTAAAGCACATACGAAGTTGTTTGCAGAAGATAAAGAGCAAGCGGTCATTCTTTATCTTGATCTAAGTTCTAGTCTACATTTTGGATCTAAGTATGTACTCAAATCCGTTCAATTGGCCCACTTTGCCAGTGTTCTAATTTGGCTAACTCTAGCTAAAAAAGATCGCATCGGCGCAGTGATTGATGACGGACATCAATGTCTTGAATTTCGCCCCTCTTCTTTACAAAGACAAGGGCTGCGGATTCTTAACGCCATAGTCGACATACATAATGCGCAAGTAACTCGTACTGCAAGCAACGACACTCGTACACTGCCGTATGCACAAGTATTGGAGACACTTCATACGCTCACCCCAAAAGGCAGCGAATTGATTATGCTCAGTGATTTTGCCCACGTAACACCAACGGAACTGGCACAACTACGTCGACTCAAACAACACAATAGCGTAAGGGCTGTTCAGTTTTATGATCCGTTAGAAAGAGGCGAAACAGACTTTAGAGGTCAAGTGAAAGCTTCGGATGGGCTGCATAGTCAATGGTTTAACTTTGGCTCTAAAGGACAACGAAGAGAACTCGAAAACCACTTTACCCAACATCAAGAAACCATTAAGCAGCAATGCCATTCAATAGCAATTCCATTTAACACGCTATCAAGTGGCCGGCCCTTAATTTCACAATTAAGCTAACAAACTGACAAGCAGTATTTATTAAGCAGTAATAATAATGACAACAAACAACCAAAGCCTAGACCTTGAACCTTTGATTTTGCCAAACGCACCGGATTGGTTTCCGCTCGCTTGGGGATGGTGGGTGGTGCTTGCAGCAACCTTGCTGTTCGTTTTCGGCATTTGTCTTTATGTGAGATGGCGTAAAAAACACTTACGCGCAAAAAAGACAGCATTAACACTTTTAACTCAACCTACCGCGCCTCATACCCCTTCCTCTGCTCTGGAAATATTGCGCCAGGCAGCATTGAGTTACTTTCCGCGTGAAGAGATCGCACCATTAACTGGAATCGCTTGGTATGAATTTCTCGATAGCCATACCAAAGAAAGTCGATTCGTAGACAAACAACATCAATGGCAAGAAGCGTTGTATCAGAATTCTTCCCAAGGGCAGCATCAAAGCTTGGTAGACGATTGTGTCTTTTGGATAACCTACGCTTTGCCACCAAAGAAAAAGGCAAATAACCGTGACTGAGCAAACACTCATAACCGATCTTGCCCAATGGCTAAACATCGAATTTGTCTGGTGGTGGGCACTGTTTTTGTTGCCCATCCCCTGGCTGGTATACAAGTTCCTGCCACAAGAATCTCAACAAGCCGAGATCAAATTGGCGTACTTACCAACTAATGAGAATAGCAGCAAACCTAAGCAAGCGCTGCAAAAAGCGCTTTCAATCGCGATCTGGGGCCTTCTTGTCGTCGCTTGTGCACGTCCAGTTTGGTTTGGCGATCCCGTTGAATTCCAACCCAAATATCGGGACTTGATGTTAGTCGTCGATCTGTCCGGTTCGATGCAGCAGGAAGACATGGAACTCAACGGCGAATATATCGATCGCCTCACAGCAGTCAAAAAAGTTCTGTCTGATTTCGTAGCAAAGAGAAAAGGTGACCGTCTCGGAGTTGTTTTGTTTGGCGACCATGCTTATTTGCAAACACCACTCACTGCAGACCGCAAAAGCGTCATGCAACAGATTAATCAAACCGTCATCGGCTTGGTTGGTCAACGAACCGCCATTGGTGATGGTATTGGGTTAGGCACAAAAACCTTTGTAGACAGTGATGCTCCCCAACGAGTCATGATTTTGCTCAGTGACGGCAGCAATACTGCAGGGGTGCTCGAGCCGCTAGAAGCAGCGGAAATTGCGAAAAAATACAACGCCACTGTTTACACCGTGGGCGTGGGCGCTGGTGAAATGATGGTAAAAGAGTTTTTCATGACTCGCAAAGTCAACACCGCAGCCGACTTAGATGAACAAACACTGACTAAAGTGGCAGAGGTGACAGGTGGACAATATTTTCGAGCGCGAGATACGGAAGAGCTCGAAAAGATTTATGACACCATCAACCAGCTAGAACCCGTATCTAGCGACACACAAACTTGGCGCCCACAGTCTGAATGGTTTCCATATCCATTAAGCGCTGCATTTGTATTATCGGTATTGTTATTCCTATTAAGGAGAAAACATGGCTGAGTTTATTTTCCTCAATCCTTATTGGCTTTTGGGGCTCATCGTGATCCCTATTGCACTCTTGCTTAATTACAAATTTAGAGCCCAAAAGTCCACACTGATTGCCCCTCACCTATCGCGGATGCTCGGACAAAACACGCAGTCTAAGCATTACTTCACTCTATGGGGTTTAGCTTGGGCAATAACTTGCATTTCATTAGCGGGGCCAAGCTGGCGGTCCAATGCTCGACCAAGCTTTGAGTTAAACCAAAACCGTATCTTAGTGCTTGATATGTCTCGCTCTATGTTTGCTACAGACATCAAACCCAATCGGCTAGCACAAACACGTTATAAGGCGCTCGATTTGCTGCCTAAATGGGAAGAGGGAGCCACTGGACTTATTGCTTACGCTGGCGATGCCTATAACTTAAGTCCACTGACAACTGATTCCAGCACGCTTGCGGGGATTATCGAAAATTTGTCACCAGAGCTGATGCCTTTTCAAGGAGCAAACCTGCCTGCCGCGATTGAACTGGCGATCAACCAGTTTTCTCAAGCCGGCACGCAACAAGGCGATATCATCGTGTTAGCGGATGATCTTGATACGTCAGAGCTGTCTCGCGCGTTAGATTTAGTCCAAGGTACAAAGTTTCGCATTTCTGTTCTTGCCGTCGGGACTCCTAACGGTGCGCCTATCGCGCTGCCCGATGGCTCTCTGCTAAAAACGGCACAAGGCACAACCGTCGTAGCGAAAACAAACCTGAAAAACCTACAGACGCTAGCGAATAAAACTGGCGGTCTATTTGTTCCTATTCAGCACACCAACCGTGATGTTGAAAATATCGCGGCCTTTACTAATAACATTGGTAGCCAGCTTTCTGCGACCCAAAGCGAAGAAGTTAAAACTGATTCTCGTCTCAACAGTGGCTTTTGGTTACTGCCGTTGTTACTTCTTCCTGCGGCTTTACTGTTTCGACGCGGCCTGATTTGGGTGGTAGTTGCGACTGCAGTCCCAGTAACGTGGACACCGCATGCAGAAGCTAATCCGTTCTTAAATGCCGACCAACAAGGAGCGGAACTATACAAGCAAGGTGAGTATGAACAGGCGCAAAACCTATTTACAAACCCAAGCTGGAAAGGAGCCGCCAGTTATCAAAAAGGTGACTACGAAGCCGCTATCGAAGCATTTTCTCATGATGCCTCCCTTAACGGCCGCTATAACCTCGCCAACTCGCTCGCTCAAAATGGTCAATTAGAAGATGCGGCTGATTTGTATAAAAAACTGCTAGAGGAAAAGCCTAACTTTGAAGCCGCGAAGAAAAACCTATCGGTTGTAGAAGAAAAGCTAAAACAGCAACAGCAACAGCAACAGCAACAGCAACAGCAACAGCAACAGCAACAGCAACAGCAACAGCAACAGCAACAG